>JAIDCC010000048.1 GCA_029056055.1 Duncaniella sp. | reverse complement strand
CCCGCATCCCCCGCCCCCCTCAGCCCCGCTGAGAGGGGCGTCATTTATCCGACCGTCCCTCAATGCGGTTCAAATAGAGGATTGACCCCATCCCCACCGGGGATGCATTACGCTGTAATCGTCTGATTAGCAGGTAGGGACGCGCCATGGCGCGTCCACGGCGAATTGGCACCGTGGCACACAAAAACGCAAAAATCTGCGGAAATTTTTATGCGAAAATGTTGAATGAGGAATTGGCATCGCGTCGGGGAGAAAATTCGCCCTCGTGGGTCTGCGTGGACGCCATTCAAAACGTCGGAATATGAAAAAGGGCGCAAAAATTCGCGACCATGTACGGACGTGCCTTCGGCACGTTTCTCATGCACAGCACGTTAGGTGATATTTTACGTTGTGATTAGTTGTCGCCCGGCCTGTGCTACGTGCCGAAGGCACGTCCGTACATTGATGCGTAAACGATTGATACACAGATGGAATTTGACCGCCATCTTGGGCGCATGAAGTCGAATGGGTGAAATTAGCCATCGAGGGTCTCCGCGGACGCGCCATGGCGCGTCCCTACTATAAATCAATCGTTTATCTAACATAGCGCCCCATCCCCGGAGGGGATGGGGCGTGTGGTAATGGTTTCAGGTAGGGACGTGATTCTTCGCGTCCGCGGAGACCCCGAGGTCAACCTGCCCGTGTCGCCTTGCAATTTGCTGAGGGCGCGGGAAATCGCGTCCGGAAGGGGTTAGCTGATGTTGGCGCGGGCGCGGGCGAGGTAGGCTTTCATGGCTTGGGAGTCGCGGCGACGGATGATGTCGAGCAACTCGGCCATGCGCGCTTCGATGAGTTCGATTTGCTCGGGCGTGTTGGGGTTGAAGAGGATTTCGCTCACGAGGTAGTCGTCTTCGGCAGCGAGTCCGCGGGCTATCTGCATGTGGCGTTTGAACGTGGTACCGGGAGCCTCCTGATGCTTCATTACACCGGCGAAGGCGAGCGTGGCCACGAAGGGTATCGACAGCGAGTAGGCTATCGTGCGGTCGTGCTCCTCAAACGTGTATTCCACGATGTTGAGGCTGAGCCTCTGGTAGAGGTCGCGGAAGAAGATGCGTCCAAGGTGGTCGCCCTCGGTGATGATTATGGCGTTTTCGTTGCTGAGGTTGGAGAGCGAGGCAAACGTAGGGCCGAACATCGGGTGGGTGCTGACATAGGGGTGGCCGCAGGAGGTGTACCATTCCGGCAGCCCCGTCTTCACAGAGGCAATGTCGGAGAGGATGCACGTTTCGGGCAGGTGGGGAAGCACCGCCTTGAAGGCATCGAGGGTGTATTTCACCGTAGCCGCGTTGATGACGAGTTGCGGGGCGAAGGCGTCGATTTCGTCAAGGCCGGTGAAGCGTTCGGCGTTGTAGGTGAAGCGCAGTCGTTTCGGGTCGGGGTCGTAGACGGCCACTTCGTGGTCGAACGAGAGGAGGTCGCAGAAGAATGTGCCCATCTTCCCGGCTCCAAGTATCAGAATTTTCATTTCTCTACGGATTTGGATGAGAGGGGCGTTACTTCTTTTCGGAGATTTCCACCTGAATGCGCACCGATTCCTCGTGGATGGCCGAGAGAATCTGACGCATGAATTCTTCGGAGAGACCTGCCTGACGGGCGGCGAGCACGCGCGTGGTCATAATGTCGCCGTAGCGCGCGGGCTGAACGACGGGCATGTTGTGGGCCATCTTGTAGGTGCCGATTTCGCGCGAGACGTTCATGCGCTTCGATAGGATTTCGAGCAGCTCGTTGTCGAGTTGGTCAATCTGGCGGCGGAGGGTCTGAAGGCTTTCTGTCGGCACGGGGGCGTCGCGGTAGATGAGATTGTCAAGTATCACGCCGAGCACTTCGGGGGTAATCTGCTGCGCTTTGTCGCTCCAGGCGCAGTCAGGGTCGCAATGGCTTTCGATGATGAGGCCGTCGAAGCCCATGTCGAGCGCCTGCTGCGAGAGCGAGGCAATGAGTTCGCGCTTGCCGCCGATGTGCGAGGGGTCGCAGATGATGGGGATTTGCGGATGACGCACCCTCAATTCGAGCGGAATGCGCCACACGGGCGAATTGCGGTAGATTTTCTCGCCATAGGTAGAGAAGCCGCGGTGTATCACGCCGAGGCGCTTGATGCCGGCGTTGTAGAGGCGCTCGAGCGCACCAATCCAAAGCTCAAGGTCGGGGTTGACGGGGTTTTTGACGAGCACGGGGATGTCTCGGCCGCTCTCGCGCAGCGCATCGGCTATCTCCTGCATCGCGAAGGGGTTGGCGGTGGTGCGTGCGCCTATCCAGAGAAGGTCAACGCCATATTCGAGGGCGGCTTCGACGTGGCCGCGGTTGGCCACCTCGGTCGAGGTCTTCATGCCGGTCTCTTCCTTGACCTTATTGAGCCATGCCAGCCCCGGGACGCCCACGCCTTCGAAGCCGCCCGGTTTGGTGCGCGGTTTCCAGATGCCTGCGCGGTAGACCTTGACGCCCGCGCGTGCGAGCCGACGTGCCGTGCTGAGCACCTGCTCTTCGGTTTCTGCGCTACAGGGGCCTGAGATGACGAGGGGTTTGGTGAGTTCTACGCCGTCGATGGCGAGGGGCAGTATGTTATCCATTGTGGGAGGTCGGTTTTAGGTTCGTTATTCGGTTGAGAGCTTCGGTCATGCGCTCTTCGGGGGCGCAGAGCGAGATGCGGATGTAGCGGTCGCCATTTGAGCCGAAAATAAATCCGGGGGTGAGAAACACGGCGGCTTCGTGGAGCAGACGGTCGGCGAGCGCTTCGGAGGTCACGGCGGGGTCGGAGATGCGTCCCCAGAGGAAGAGACCCGATTGCGAGGGGTCCCAGGTGCATCCGAGGGCTTCCATGATTTGCTCGGCCACTTTGCGGCGGTCGGCATAGACGCGATTGACTTCCTCATACCATTCGGGACCGGCAGCGAGAGCTTGTGCGGCCGCTTGCATGAGGGGGCGGAACTGTCCGGAGTCGACGTTGCTCTTCACTTTGAGAATCCATGAGATGAACGTCGGGTTGCTGACGGCCACGCCCACGCGCCAGCCGGGCATGTTGTGGCTCTTGCTGAGCGAATTCATCTCGATGCAGATGTCTATGGCTCCCTCTACTTCGAGTATGCTCTCTGGGCGAGAGTTGAGGATAAACGAATAGGGATTGTCGTTGACAATCACGATGCCGTGGCGGCGTCCGAAAGCTACGGCGCGCTCAAACGTCTCGCGGCGCGCACGGGCGCCGGTGGGCATATGGGGATAGTTCATCCACATCAGTTTGACGCCGGTCAGGTCGGTGGCTTCGAGGGCGTCCCAGTCGGGCTGCCAACCGTTTTCCTCGGTGAGGTCGTAGTTGAGAATGCGCGCCCCGACGAGCCGCGAGGCCGACGAATAGGTGGGGTAGCCCGGATTGGGCACCAGCACGCCGTCGCCTTCGTTGAGAAACGCCATCGAGATGTGTAGCACACCCTCTTTCGACCCGATGAGAGGAAGTACCTCGGTGTCGGGATTGAGCATGACACCATACCATCTGCGATACCAGTCGGCCCATGCGCGGCGCAGTTCGGGCAAACCTGTGTATGACTGATAGCCGTGGGCCTCGGGGCGGAGCACCTGACTGCGGAGGGTCTCGATGACCTCAGCGGCGGGAGCACGGTCGGGGCCGCCAACGCCGAGCGAGATGACATCTGTGCCGGCGGCGCGCATGGCGGCCACTTCCTTGAGCTTCGTCGAAAAATAGTATTCCTTTATGTCGGCCACGCGTCGGGCCGGGATGATTTCTTTCATAGCTGGTAAGAGGGAGGATGGGGGAGTGGAGAGGGTCAATGGGTGATTTTTGCTTCCTGATACTCGCCCAGGATGCTGAGGTCGCGCATCAGGGGGCGGCAGGCGTCGATGGCCTGATGATAGCGCACGAGGCTGTCGAAAGTGACGTCGACGTAAAATCGGTATTCCCATTCGCGCCCCACCACCGGGGTTGACTGAATTTTCACCAGATTGATGCCGTAGAACGACAGAATGGTAAGAATCTTCGAGAGCGCTCCCTGCTCGTGGGGCAGAGTGAACACAATCGAGGCCTTGTCGACACTCTTCTCCGACGGACCGATTTCGGGCACTGCGAGAGGGTCGGCCACGATGAGGAAACGGGTGAAATTGCGCTTGTTGGTCTCGATGCCGCGGCGGAGCACTTCGAGTCCGTAGAGCCCGGCGGCATACTCGCCGCAGACGGCTGCATGGCCTTCGAGACGCTTGCGGGCGATGTCGGCGGCAGCTCCCGCGGTGTCGTAGGTCTCCACGACTTTCATGTTGGGGTGACGGCTCAGAAACTGCTCGCACTGCATGAGCGCCATGGGGTGGGAGTTGACCTCGACAAGGCTGTCGATGTCGCTTCCCGGCAGCGCGCAGAGCACGTGGGAAATCCTCATCTTCAGTTCGCCCACGATGCGGAGGTTGCTTTGTCGCAGCAACTCATGGTTTTGCAGCAACGGGCCTGCGATGGTGTTTTCGATGGCCACCACTCCGATGAGCGACGCATCGGTGGAGAGCTTGTCAAACATGGCCGGAAACGACACACATTCGATAGTCTCAACATTATCGCCTTCGAAATAGAGGTGGGCGGCGGCATCATGGAAACAGCCTGCTATACCCTGGATTGTCACTTTCTTCATGCAGCTTGATTTGGTGCGTGCGGCCTCGGGCCGCGGCGGTGATGACCTTTGGCCGGCCCTGGCCGACCTAAATGACTGCAAAGGTAACAATTTTAAGCAAAACTGCAAAAACAATTTAAATCTATTTTAGATTTTGTGCCAAATTTTTAGAGTATGTTTTCGCAGGCGTGGCGATAGGAAGCGTCGTCGCGCTTAGATTTCCCGGTCAGTGCGAGGCCACGCGGATGATGCGTGCGCCTGTGATTGAGGGGTTCTTCTTGAGGTAGTCTTTGAGCGGCAGAGGGTCGAGCACCACGCGCCCTGCTTTCGACGAGGCATGGAGCAGGTGAGGGCCGTCGGCCTCCATCACCACTATTCCCTCGTGGCTCACGTCGAGGTTGGGCGTTTTGGTGGTGAAAAGCAGGATGTCGCCCTCGCGCAGGAAGCGGGCGGCGTTTTTCGACGACAGGGTGGCACTGCGCACGAAGTTGACGCGGTGGTTGCGGTAGGCGCTCTCGACGTTTTTCATAGCCGCAAATTCGGCTGAGTCGGCCAGCGCGGGATACTTGTCGCGGTTGCGCGTCATGAAGTCGATGCTCTTGACGAGCGGGGTCGTCGCGGCGCCGCAGCGGTCGGTGTAGTCGACGAGCAAACCCTGATGCACGTTGTCCATCACCCAGTCTGACGCATAGTGCAGACGCGAGGCATAGCCGTTGACGCGCCCCTGACGATAGCGCAGCTGTTCGAGGTTGTGCAGAAAGTCGAGATAGCTGCTGCGCCCCTCGCCGGTGGTCATGGCCAGCGCGGCCACGGTCTCGACAAACGTCGTGCAGTCGAGGTGTTGCATGTCTACGGTCAGTTGCTCGGGAGTGCCTTCGAGAGTCGAGGCCACGTAGGGAGTGTCGATGAGCTTGCGCCCGAAGTAGGCCACACGCTCGTTGGGAGTCGAGAGATGAGCGGCGGCGCCCTCAACGAGCAGTCGGGTTATGAGAGTGGTGTCGGCAGCCTCGTCGGCCCATCTCACCTCGGCCGGCGACACGGCGCGGCAGAGCAGAGCGGCACACATAGCTGCGATTATGGCAAACAGACGTAAAATTGTCATGGCGATAACTAAGACTTTTCTTATTTTAAATGCTTTGCGATAATATCCACGCATTTCGCCCTCAAAATTACAAAAAAAATCTCTAACCCGAAAATTCCCGCGCCCTTTGTAGGTTTTTGTGCGAGACTAGCGCGAAAATTCAGAGTAAGAGTTTACATATTAGGAAATTTATTGTACTTTTGTGATTTAGCCATTATACCATTCCTACTATGATACGTTCTATTCCCGATCCTCCGATGGATAAAGAGGATGTCGCCCGCTTCAGAAACCAACTGGAAAAGCATCTCCGGGGAGACGACGAAGAATCGTCTCGCAGCAGTGAGCGGAAAATCCGTTCGGAGGCAAATGCTAACCAAATCATCTCAAATTGTGGCGGCAAGAACCCACTGCTCGGATGTTAGGTCGCAGATAAAAGTCAGACTCATGACCGACGCTGACTTTGAGAAAATGTCTGCGTTTAGAATTATGTAGTTTCAGTGCCTTTTCATTTTCTCTGTTTTATCAGGTTATTGTTAATTGACGGGTAACACTTTCGTCTCTCACGGGTTTTTAGTAATTTTGCAGTCGATATAGCGTGAAATATTTTATAATAAATAGTAAATTCCATCATAAGAATGAAATTAGAGACCTTGATAGCGGAATGCACGGCGTATGATTTTAAATTGATGCTTGAGGAAAGAAAACCCAAAAGTTGGCTTAAAAGCGTAAGTGCCTTTGCTAATGGCTTGGGAGGTTCTCTTTTCTTTGGTATAGACGATGAGGGAGACGTCAAAGGGCTTGATGATGTGCAAGGTGTTTGCGAAACCATCAGCAAGAAGATTCGTGACTATATGGATCCCGTGCCCGATGTTGAGATGATTCCACAACGAATAAACGACCTTGATATTCTTCAATTAAAAGTTTGTGCCGGTCATTATACACCGTACTATTATGTTGGAGATGGACAACACCTCGCATTCATTCGTGTTGGCGATGAAAGTGTACCTGCATCTCCCGAGCAAATGGTCAGGCTGGTATTGAAGGGCTCAAATCGGACGTTTGATTCTTTGAATACGAACCATAAATCAGAAGATTCCTCATTTACTATATTAGCTAACACATTCAAAACGCGCACTAATCAGGAGTGGAATAAGAAATATCTTCTTTCATTCGGATTACTTGCAAACAACGGATGTCTTACTAACGCAGGGGTACTATTTTCCGATGACTGCCTGCTAACACAATCTCGTTTATACTGTACGCGGTGGGATGGTCTGGAAAAAGGTGATGCAATAAATGATGCAGAGTTCTCTGGCAATATACTTCTATTGCTGCGTGAAGCGATGAACTTTGTGAAGTCAAATACGAAGAAAAGCTGGGAAAAACTACCGAATGGTCGTAGAAATAGACCCGAATATGCTGAACGCGCTATACTTGAAACGATGGTCAATCATCTCATCCACCGAGACTATACAGTGATGGGGAGCGAGGTTCATCTTGATATTTATGATAATCGCCTTACCGTGACCTCACCGGGTGGAATGTATAATGGCTCATTTATTCAAGATTTGGATATTGCTGATGTTTCCTCTGAAAGACGTAATCCAATACTTGCCAATGTGATGGCTCAGATAGACTATATGGAAAAACGAGGTAGCGGGCTTTTGCGTATCCGTAAAGAGACAAAGGCTTTGGATGGGTACAGAGATGAATTGCAACCTGTGTTCAAGTCTACCCCATCTCAATTTCAAACCATCATTTTCGCGTCCTCAGGCAATGCGTGTGTCGGAGACAATGTCGGAGATATGTCGGAGATAAAACTCACTGAACGTCAGAAGAAAATTCTTAAACTCATACAAATGTCTCCGACAATTACCGGACGTCGAATGTCGGAGACTTTGTCGGTAAGCCAGCGCACCATTGAGCGAGACTTAGCTACCATGCAGAGGATAGGATTATTGAGGCATGAAGGAAAGGATAATGCGGGCTTTTGGATAATTCTGCATTAACACATATTTTCTGCTCACTGAGAAATGGGGAACGCTAAGATACTAAGACAGCGAGCTCTGAGGGGCTCGCTGTCTTGTGTGTTATGGTTGAGTGGGAAGGAGGGAGTGTTAGCGGCGGGCTTTACGGAAGAGGGCGGGGACTTTGGGGGCGCGGGCTGCGGCGAAGGGATTTGCTTCGTCGGCAGAGAGTGCGCGTCCTGCGTAGTTGTAGGTGAGCTTCAGCGATATGTCGTCGTAGCCGAGGGTCTCGGTCTTGATGGTGCCGTTAGGGTTGAGTTCGTAGGCGAGTGTGATTTTCTTGCTGTAGTCAAGCATAGTGGCGGGTAAGTTGGCAACAGTCTTGCCGAATGCGTTCGTCATGGTCAGGAGGAAAGCGTCGCCCCAGAAGGGAGAGCTGACTTGGGCTGTGTTGGGAGTGTCGGAATAGGTGAATGACGCCACGGGGTAACCTTCTGACGAAACGGTGGTGAGGTTGCCGTTGCTCCACGAGTAGGTGGTCACATCGCCGTCTGTATTTACTTTGATGAGGTGGCCCTCGCTGTCATACTCGAAGGTGGTGGTGTAGACGTCGGTTTCGCCATCATACTTATCGGTGACTTTGGCGCGGGTGACGTAGCCCTGAGAGTTGACCGAGACATCAGAGAGGGTGGTGGTAGAGTAGTCGTCTTCATCAGTCATGGTGACTTTGAAGGGGGAATAGCTGACGGTCATTTTGAAATCTTCCGATTTGACCGAGGTGAGGCGGTTTGACGAGTCGTAGGTAAACGAGAAGAAGGTCTGACCCATAGCAGTGATAGAAGTGGGGCCCGCTACGCCGTTTGTCGTGCCCGGCAGGTCGGGGTTGTCATCATCATCGTCGCCTCCGCAGGCAGTCATTGTGCCGAGGCAGCCGAGCGCGCTGAGCATGAGCGCCGTGGCTTTGATTGCAAACTTGTTCATTTTATGTGATTGTTGAGTGATTTATGAGAAACGTAACTGTTTCGGAGATTTTTTTAATCTTTTCGCTTGCAAAGGTAGGAATTATTTGTAGAAAGTGCAAATTTAATAATCTTGTTCGTATATAGATGAGAGAATGCAAGAACGCCATTTGCAAAAGAACAAATAATTAGCTAATTTTGCAAATGGAATCCCCCGAGTGTCCCTGTCGCAAGACAAACCTCGGGGTTTAGTTTTTTTATTGCATAGCTATTACTCTTAATTCTACGTGTGAGATATATTAAAGCGCCCGGGCCTCGATGATGAGGCTGGGGCGCTTGGCGTAAAAAACGAATGTTGGATGTGGTTAAGTAAGTTCTAAAAATAAAACGATATGTGAAGAAAAATTCTTGAATAATAAAACTCGTTCTTTTTGGATGCTTTATGCTTGTCTCTCAATCGTGTAGCGCGGCTACACTCATTCGTTCCGCGCACAAATCATCACAAAAATAACTTCCTTTTATTTATTCATTTATTTTTCTCACTTACTTATTCGAAAATGTGTCGGAGCTTCGAGAAGATGCGGTGTTTGGTGGCATCGTCGGGCTTGAGACCCGGTTTGTCGCGGAGCTCTTCGAATGACTTCTTCTCGTCGTCGGTGAGGTTTTCGGGGATGTAGACCATCACGTTGATGAGTTCGTCGCCCGTGCCGTAGCCGTCGGTCGAGGGGAGGCCTTTTCCGCGGAGACGCAGCACCTTGCCGGGCTGAGTGCCTGCGGGGATTTTGAGGCGGGCACGGCCAGAGATGGTGGGCACTTCGACGGAGCCGCCGAGGACGGCTGTGGGGATGTCGAGCATGAGGTTGTAGACCACGTCGTTACCGTCGCGGATGAGTTCGGGATGTTTCACCTCTTCGACCACGATGAGGAGGTCGCCGTTGTCGCCGCCGTTGAGGGCAGCGTTGCCTTTGCCGCGGAGAGTGAGCGTCTGACCGTCCTGCACGCCTGCGGGGATGGTGAAGCTGACGGTGACATCCTGACGGACAACGCCTTCACCCTTGCAGAAAGAGCATTTTTCGGTGATGACCTGACCCGAACCGTGACACTGGGGACACTCCACGTGGGCCTGACGCACGCCAAACATGGTCTGCTGCTGCTCGATGACCGAGCCTGCGCCGCCGCAGGTGGGACAGGTGGCCATTGCGGTGCCGTCTTTAGCGCCGGTGCCGTTGCAATGGTCGTCTTTGACGAGGGTAGGAATCTTGAGAGTCTTGGTGACGCCGTTGGCAATGTCTTCGAGGGTGAGTTTCACCTTGATGCGCAGGTCGCTGCCCTTGCGTCGGCGAGGACGGCGCGCACGGCCACCGGCACTCTCGAAGCCACCCATTCCGCCGAAACCACCTCCGAAGATGTCGCCGAACTGGCTGAAGATGTCTTCCATCGAGAAGCCACCGGCGTGGAAACCGCCGGCACCGCCGCCCGGGAAACCTTGCGGGCCCATGTCGTGGCCGAACTGGTCGTACTTGGCGCGCTTTTCGGGATTAGACAGCACGTCGTAGGCCTCGGCGGCCTCCTTGAATTTTTCCTCGGCTTCCTTGTCGCCGGGGTTCTTGTCGGGGTGATATTGTATGGCCTTCTTTCGATAGGCGCTTTTGATGGCTTTTTCGTCGGCGTTGCGGTCGACACCAAGCACTTCGTAATAATCTCTTTTAGCTGCCATAGTGGAAACGGGAATTTAGGGTTGTTTTACTGGCCCACGGCCACTTTGGCATGGCGGAGCACTTTGTCGTTAATCATGTAGCCCTTTGAGGGGGTGTCGATTACGACGCCTTTCTGAGAGTCGTCGGCAGCGGGAACCATCGCGATAGCTTCGTGGAGTTCGGGGTCGAAGGGTTTGCCGGTCGATTCGATGGCTTTGACACCATTCTGAGCGAGGTATTTGACAAGCTTCTGATAGATAAGCTCCATGCCCTCGCGAATGCCGGCGGGGTCGTCAGACTTGGCTGTGGCGTCGAGCGCGCGCTCGAAGTCGTCGACAATGGGAAGCAGACCTTTGAGGGTGCTTTCGGATGCGTTCTTGATGATTTCGGCCTTTTCCTTGACGGAGCGTTTGCGGAAGTTGTCAAACTCGGCCATTAGGAAAAGGTATTCTTTCTTTTCTTTCTCTACCTGAGCCTGCGCGTCGGCGAGCTGCTTGTTGAGCGCGTCGATGTCGGCTTCCTGCTGATTGAGCATGTCGTTAGCTTCGTCGAGCTGCGAATTTTCTTCGTCATAAGCTGCCTGCACATCGTCGAGGCTCTCGACGCCTTCGGCTTCACGGTGGAGACGCTCCTCGTCGAGAGGGGCGTTTGTATTATTGTTACCCATAGTATATCGTAATTTTTTAGTTAAGCTATGCAAAAACCTTGCCAAAACAGCGGCAAATCTATCATTACAACAAAAAAAGTGCCCCAAACGTTCATTCGGGACACAGATTGAGAGGTGAGGAGCGGCTTCAGAGGCGCGAGGCGTTGACCACGCAACCGGCAAACGTCTCGGCCGGAGAGAGGCGTGACAGAATGTCACCCTCGAAAATTCCATAGACGGCCGAGCCGGAGCCCGACATCGAGGCGTAGAGAGGCGCGAGGTCAAGCATGGCGCGGTAGACGCGCTCAACTTCGGGGAAAGCGGCGAAGACTGAGGGCTCGAAGTCGTTTTTGAGACGTCCCTGCCATGAGGCTATGTCGCCGCTCGCGAGGATTGAGGGGATAGGTTCGGCGGGGAGGGCCGGGCGCACGCCGCGATAGGCCGCGGCGGTGGGGACAGAGACCGGAGGCTTGACGATGAGGAGCGCGTGACCCGGGAGCGCGGGCAGCTCGATGGGCAAAAGCTCGGTGCCTGTGCCTGTGCAGAGCATGGGACGGTTGTAAACGAAGAAGGGGCAGTCGGCGCCGAGTGTGGCGGCCAAGTCGGCCAAGTCGGCGTCGGAAAAACCGAGGTTGAAGAGTGAGTTGAGGCCTTTGAGAGTGAATGCGGCATCAGCCGAGCCGCCCCCCAGCCCGGCACCGTCGGGGATGACCTTGCGCAGGTAGATGTCGACGGGGGGTAGTCCGTCGGTCTTTTCGGCAAGAGCCCGGTAGGCGCGCATCACGAGGTTGCGTTCAGGCGGACAGTCGCCGAGGTCGCGGCCTGTGACGGTGAGGGTGGTTTCGCTCCCTCGCGCGGGTACGATTTCAAGGATGTCGCGCCATCGGGTCGGCACCATCACGGTGGCAATGTCGTGGTAGCCGTCGGGGCGGCGCGAGAGAATGTCGAGACCGAGGTTGATTTTGGCGTTTGGGAAGAGAATCATGACTTATTCGAGGGTGCTTGCTTTTTAATTAGGTTTTGGTATTCGCGCATCCATCCGGCGGCGATAGCTTCGGGAGAAAGGAGGCGGCTGCGTTCGAGCGCGGAGGGGCGCATCGCATCGAGGAGCGAGGGGTTGGAAATCAGTTGGAGCAGACGTCGGGCAAAAGCATATGTGTCGCGGTGGGGCACAACGAAACCGTCGCGACCTTCACGGATTAGTTCGGCCGGGCCATAGGGCAGGTCGTAGGCTAAGACGGGGAGCGCTCGACTCAATGCCTCTGTGATGACGAGACTGAAGCCCTCGTAGAACGACGTAACGGCGAGGAGTGAGGCGTTGTCCATTTCGGAGGCCACGTCTGACGAATATCCTGCAAATTCTACCGAGTCGGTTAAGTCGAGTCGGTTGGCTTTGTCGCGAAGTGTCTGTTCCTGTGGTCCGCTGCCGATGATTCGAAGCGTCCAACCGGGGGCATGGGGTGAAACTTTGGCCCAGATTTCGAGCAATTCGGCATAGTTTTTCTCTATCGATAGTCTGCCGATGGCCAGAATACGTTTGAGTGGGCCGGGTGACGGCTTTTCGACGGGTGAGAACGAAGTGGGGTTCCACATCCATCCGAATCGCCTTGCGCAGCTTCGGGAGGCATAGTTGCGCGAGAAGTCGGCGGCCGTCAGCAGATAGGATTTGTCGAAGAAGCGCGACATGACTGCACGCTCCAACCATTCCATGAACGAAGCTCTGAGCCGCATGGGCACCGAGTTGCCGAGGGAGCGACGGAAGTCGGAGCTGAAATGATACTCACGGATTTTGGCAAATCTGCCGCGCGAGGGGAGGGAGGCGACGGCGAAGCGTTCGTAGGCACCGGTGGTCACCACTACGTCGGGCTTGAACTCGTCGATGACTTTGCGCAGGGCCTTTCGCGTCCGAAGCACTTGAGGCAGAAACCCTCTGATGAGAGACTTCAAACCTGTGAATTGCCAGTAGGGAGTGGCAAGGTCGGCTGTCCTGACCGCCGGCGAGAGGGGGTGGATGGTGCGCTCTGGGAACGTGCCGCGGTCGGTGAAAGCCACCATCACCTCATTGCCCGGAATGGCAGCGAGGGCGTTGGCTTTGACGATAGTGACGCGCTCGATGCCACCGAAGGCGCCCAACGAATTTGTGCAGAAGAGGATTTTCACTTTGCGGCAGGGGAGGGGAGTGGTGTGTGGTTACTTTGAAGAGCCGGTGCGCTCCTTGATTGTGCCTGAACGGAAGGCGTGGAGCAGGGCGCGGAGTTCGTCAATCTGGCCTTGGAGCTCGCGCCCTTTGTCGGTGTCGCGCACACGCTGGCGGTGGGAGGCCTGCTCGACCATCTTGTTTGAGCGCACGATGTCGGTGCCCTCGCGGATTGCATCTTCTTCGGACGTGAAGGGCTGGTGTTCGACGAGCTCGAAGTTGGTGGAGTGATAGATTAGCGTGTAGCCGGCTATGCCGGTGGTCTTGTGATAGGCTTTGGCGAAACCGCCGTCGATTACCATCAGTCGGCCTCCGGCGCGGATAGGACTTTCGCCGCTTCCGGTGCGCACGGGCACGTGGCCGTTGATGATGTGGCGCTGCTGGCCGGTGACGCCGAATTCGTCGAGAATCATGTCGCACACCTCCTCGCGGTCGCGCAGTTTGTAATACCAGCCTTTTTCCTCGTGAGCGGCCTCCTTGTCGGCTATGAAATAGCGTTCGAAGGTGGTCATGCGGTCTTTGTCGAAGAGCGGAGAGTCGGGGCCGCACCAGAGATACCAATAGTAATCGCGCGCGTAGTTGCGGTCGGTGTCGGAGGCTTCGTCGTTGAAGGCCGAGCGGAGGAGAATGCCGATTTGTCTCATCAGCTCGCGACCTTTGTATTTCCGGCCGTTGACCTCGACCTCGCGCAGCGAGCCGTCTTCGTTGAGGGGCATCGAGGCGTGGAAGAGGAGGTTGCCGTTGTAGACGCCATACATCGCGCCGTGTGAGAAGAGCAGACCGATGTGGCGTTTGAGCAGGGTGCTGACCCGGAACGAATGGTTGAGCTTGTGGACCAAGTGGAGCTCCTCGGGCGTCAGGCGGTAGGGGTCTGCGGGGTCGACCGTCGGCAGCGACGGGTCGGTGAGGGGATAGGTCTTTCCGTCGGGCAGGGTGATGGTCTTGGCGTCGAAATCAATGCGGTGGAGCAGACGGCGGTCGTCCATGCCCCATTCGGGGTGGGCGGCGATGAGCTGACCTTCGAGTTTGAATTGAATCACCGAAATGGCCTTGTGCATTTTCGAGATGAGGCGCAGGGTCTTTTCGGAATGGGGATTGTCGGCGTTGTTGGCGCGGCAGGCAAAGACTTCGCAATCGTCGTCGGCATAGGTCTCCATGGCGAAGGTGGCGAGGGGGAGCAGATTGATGCCGTAGCCGTCTTCGAGAGTGGCGAGGTTGCCGTAGCGCAGCGACACTCGTATCACGTTGGCGATGCAGGCGTCGTTGCCGGCGGCGGCTCCCATCCAAAGCATGTCATGGTTGCCCCACTGGATGTCCCATTTGCCGTAGTCGGCGAGGGTCTCCATAATGTGGTGGGCACCCGGCCCGCGGTCGTAGATGTCGCCGAGAATGTGGAGCTGGTCGATGGAGAGTTTCTGGATTACGTTGCAGAGGGCCACGATGAAAGCGTCGGCCTGCCCCGTCGAGATGATGCTCTCGATGATGCGGTTGAAGTAGGCCTGCTTGTCGTAGTCGGAGGGCGACTCGTGGAGCAATTCCTCGATGATGTATGAAAACTCTTTGGGGAGAGCCTTGCGCACCTTCGAGCGGGTGTACTTCGACGAGACGGTCTGGCAGACGCGCACCAGCTGATGGAGGGTGATATTGTAGAAATTCTCGATGTCGGTCTCGGTCTGGCGGATGTCCTGGAGCTTCTCTTCGGGATAATAGATGAGGGCGCAGAGCTGACGAATCTCGGTCTCGCGCATCGAGGTGCCGTAGAGGTCGGTCACCTTGCGCTTGATGTTGCCTGATGCGTTTTTGAGGATGTGGCGGAAGGCTTCGTGCTCGCCGTGGAGGTCGGCCACGAAGTGCTCGGTGCCCTTGGGAAGATTGAGGATGGCCTCGAGATTGATGATTTCGGTAGAGGCGGCGCTTATCGTAGGGAAACTCTGGGCGAGGAGTTCGAGGATGCGCCGGTCGGTGTCGGGGCGGACAAGCTCGGCCACCGGGGGAGTGGTCGGCTCGGTTGAAGGTATTGTAGCGAGTGAGTCGGTCATAACAGGAGGTCGGATTTGGGTGGCTCCGACAGCACAAAGATAGGGAAATTTTTTCGCTCCGCGTGAAAAAATTACATTATTTTAAGTAAAAATTTGATTGTTTGCGCTAAAGGTAGTAATTTTGTAGCGACAACGACTATGTCCGGAGCCTCGGCCGAGGGCAGCGTCGGCCGGTCAATACCTTAATGCAATGCACTGAAACAACTTAAAATCAAAACAATAGACATGGTCAATTTTTCACTTGAAGGCAAGGTGGCGCTCGTCACCGGAGCTGCCTACGGAATAGGACTCGCCATCGCACAGGCATTTGCCGAGGCAGGCGCCCGCATTGTGTTCAACTGCTCTCGTCAGGAGACCGTAGACCGCGGCCTCAAGGCATACAAGGAGCTTGGCATCGACGCCAAAGGCTATCTTTGCGACGTGACCGACGAAGAAGCCGTGAAGGCTATGGTGGCCGACATCGAGGCCACGGTCGGCACCATCGACATCCTCGTCAACAACGCCGGCATCATCAAGCGCATCCCCATGACCGAGACATCGGTCGAAGACTTCCGCCGCGTGGTAGACGTCGACCTCATCGCCCCCTACATCTGCGCCAAGGCCGTAATCCCCGGCATGATTAAGAAGGGCCACGGCAAAATCATCAACATCTGCTCGATGATGAGCGAGCTGGGCCGCGAGACCGTCTCGGCCTACGCCGCAGCCAAGGGCGGCCTCAAGATGCTCACCAAGAACATCTGCTCGGAGTATGGCGAATACAACATCCAGTGTAACGGCATCGGTCCGGGCTACATCGCCACCGACCAGACCGCACCCCTGCGCGAAATCCAGCCCGACGGCTCGCGTCACCCCTTCGACCAGTTCATCATCTCGAAGACACCCGCCGCACGCTGGGGCAAGCCCGAAGACCTCATGGGTCCGGCTGTGTTCCTGGCCTCTGACGCCTCCGACTTCGTCAACGGCCACATCCTCTACGTCGACGGCGGCATCCTCGCCTACATCGGCAAGCAGCCCAAGTAAAGACACCTCCATTTCCGGCAGGACAGGGCGCGACGGCGCAAACCGCCCGCGGCTCTGTCCCGCCGGACATCACATCCGGCCGCAGCGTCTCCGTCGGGCACGACAGCCCGCGGCGCCCCCTGCTCCGGCTCTCCCCTCGCTCTCCCCGCAATCCTATCTCAACAAACCTCCTATTCTTTCTCCACATTGGAACAAGTATTCAGCTACATCATAGGCCTCGGCGCCGCAGTGATGATGCCTATCATCTTCACTGTGCTCGGCGTGTGCATCGGCGTGAAATTCAGCAAAGCGCTGATGTGCGGTCTCAAGGTGGGCGTAGGTTTCATCGGTCTTTCGATAGTCACCGCGCTTCTCACCTCGTCGCTCGGTCCCGCGCTTGAAAAAGTCGTGGCCATCTACGACCTCCAGCTTCAGGTGTTCGACATGGGTTGGCCGGCGGCAGCGTCGGTGGCCTACAACACGGCGGTCGGCGCCTTCATCATCCCCGTCTGTCTGGGTGTCAACCTGCTTCTGCTGCTCATCCGCGGCACCCGCACCGTCAACATCGACCTCTGGAACTACTGGCATTTCGCATTCATCGGCGCCGTGGTCTACTTTGCCACGATGACCCTCGGATGGGACTACCCCCTTCTCTGGGGCTTCTTCGCAGCCATCGTCTGCTACATCATCACGCTCGTCATAGCCGACGTGACCGCCTCGCGCTTCCAGCATTTCTATAAGGACATGGAGGGCATCTCGATTCCGCAGCCTTTCTGCGCCGGCTTCATGCCCTTCGCCTACATTATTAATAAAGTGCTCGACAAAATCCCCGGCATCGAACGTCTCGAAATCGACGCCGAAGGTCTCAAGCAGAAATTCGGTATCCTCGGCGAACCGCTCTTCCTGGGCGTGCTCGTCGGCGTGGCCATCGGTTGCCTCACCTGCGAGAGCGTCAAGGAGATTGTCGACGGCATCCCCTACATCCTCGGCCTCGGCATCAAGATGGGAGCCGTCATGGAACTCATCCCCCGCGTGACGGTGCTCTTCATCGAGGGTCTGAAACCTATCTCCGACGCCACGCGCCAGCTCATCGCCCGCAAGTTCAAGGGCGCCGAGGGTCTGAGCATCGGCATGAGCCCCGCCCTCGTCATCGGTCACCCCACCACACTCGTTGTCTCGCTTCTGCTCATCCCCTGCACGCTGCTTCTGGCCGTGGTGCTGCCCGGAAACAACTTCCTGCCCCTCGCATCGCTTGCCGGTATGTTCTACGTGTTCCCCCTCGTGCTGCCCTACACCAAGGGTAACGTGCTCAAGACGTTCATCGTAGGTCTGGCGGTCATCATCATGGCCCTCTACCTCGTGACCTATCTCGCGCCCTACTTCACCCTGGCGGCAGCCGACGTCCATGCCCAGCGTCCCGACGATGCCGCCGTGGCCGTGCCCGCAGGTTTCGAGGCCGGTTCGCTCGACTTCGCCGGTTCGCCCTTCTCGTTTGTGATTTTCTGGAGCATCCACACCTTCAAGTGGATTGGCGCCGCCCTCCTGACGTTTGCCACCTGCGCCCTCGTGTGGTGGAACGCACGCCGCATAGCCCGTGCCGAGAAGGAGTATCTCGCAAAGCATTGATTTTAACGACCTCTCTCTGTTCTGTCACATTAAAAAGGTATCACCACCACGATATGAAAAAAATATTTCTCACCATCTCACTGGCTCTCGCCTCAATCTCAGCAATGGCTCAGACTGACTATACCATCCTGCGCGCCTGTCATCCCGACGACGTGAAGCACTACGACACCACCCAGCTCCGTTCGCACTTCATGATGCCCAAAGTCATGGAGGAGAACAAATTCAACCTCACCTACACCCTCTACGACCGTCTCGTCTATGGCGGCGTCGTGCCCGTAGGCAAGGAAATGGTGCTCGAAACCATCGACCCCCTCAAGAGCGAATACTTCCTCGAACGTCGTGAGCTCGGCGTAATCAACATCGGCGGCGACGGCATCGTCACCGTCGACGGCAAAGAGTATGAACTCCACTTCAAGGACGCCCTCTACGTGGGCCGCGGCAACAAGAACGTCACCTTCCGCAGCAAGGACAACGCCAACCCCGCGAAATTCTACATCAACTCGACGCCCGCCCACACCGCCTACAAGACCCAGCTCATCACCATCGACGGCCGCAAGGGTTCAATCAAGGCCAACTCGTTTGCAGCAGGCTCGATGGAAGAGAGCAACGACCGCGTCATCAATCAGCTCATCGTCAACAACGTGCTCGAAGAAGGCCCCTGCCAGCTTCAGATGGGTCTGACCGAGCTTAAGCCCGGTTCGGTGTGGAACACCATGCCCGCCCACACCCACGACCGCCGCGTCGAAGCCTACTTCTACTTCAACGTGCCCGAAGGCAACGCCGTGTGCCACTTCATGGGCGAACCCCAGGAAAACCGCATCATCTGGCTCCACAACGAGCAGGCTGTCATCTCGCCCGAATGGTCGATTCACGCAGCTGCCGGCACATCGAACTACATGTTTATCTGGGGCATGGGCGGCGAAAATCTTGACTATGGCGACATGGACAAGATTACTTACCTCCAGATGCGATAAGCACAGTCTCACCCAAAGATTTCTATGGTAGCAACCATAAAGGAAATACACAGACATTCGGAAAACACGGCCGAAGTGGTGATAGCCGACGAGGCTATCGCCCGCTCGGCGCGTGCCGGCCACTTCGTGATGATACGTTTCAGCGAAGACCAGCCGCGCATACCTTTCTCGATAGTCGACGCGTCGCCCGAAGAGGGCACGTTCACGATAATCATTCACAAGGGAGCCCGCCTCACCCACCTCATCAATTCGCTCCATCCCGGGCGCGAGTTGCCCAATCTGCTCGGCCCGCTGGGTCAGGCGTTCGAGGTGGCCGACTACGGCACCGTGCTCTGCATCGGCGACGGCGAGGGTTTCGTGCCAGTGTTGCCCGTGATGCACGCCCTCAAGGATGCCGGCTGCCGGGTGCTCACCATCCTGTCGGAATTTTCGGAGCAGAACACCTGCCTCGTGCCTAACGCCCGCCGCTGGAGCGACGAGCTCTTCCACTCGGCCAACAAAGAGCGCGCCGCCGCACTCATCACCGAAATCGCCGCCCGCGAGAAGGTGGACCTCATCGTGATGACCGGCCCCTCCGACCTGCTGCGACTCCTCACCGAGACCGCCCGCTCGCTCGGCATCCCCGCCCGCTGCATTCTCAACATGATTATGCTCGACGGCGTGGGCATCTGTGGCATCTGCCGCGTCATGGTGGGAGGCGAACGCAAGCTGACGTGTATCGACGGCCCGACGTTCGACGCCTACGAAGTAGACTTCACCCAACTTCTTAACCGACAGCGCAACTACGTATGAACCAAAATCTCTACTCAGGCTCAGAGGAACTCGTCAACCGCGACGCCCCGTGGCGCGAGGAGTTGCGCCGCCGCCTTTCGACGAAGGAGCGCACCACGCTGCCGCGCGTCGAGATGCCCGAAATCGCCACCGACTACCGCATCAAGTGTAACGACGAAGTCAATCAGGGCCTTTCGATAGAACAGGCCGTGCTCGAAGCGCGCCGTTGCCTCGACTGCCCCGACCCCGGATGCATGAAGGGGTGTCCCGTGGCCAACCACATCCCGGCGTTCATCAAAAACGTCGAACGGCGCAACTTTGCCGAGGCGCTCGAAGTGCTCTCGCTCACCACGGTGCTCCCAGCCGTGTGCGGCCGCGTCTGCCCGCAGGAAAAACAGTGTGAGGCAGGCTGCATCTACAACAAGATGAAGAAGCCCCCGGTGGCGATTGGCAATCTGGAGCGATTCGTGGCCGACTTCAACCGCGAAGTGTCGCGTCAGGAAGGCTACGCCCCCTCGGTGCCCACCGTGGCCAAAATCGCCTCGCCCTTCTTCGGAGGCATCCGCATCGCCGTCATCGGCTCCGGCCCCTCGGGACTCGCCTTCGCCGGCGACATGGCCAAGCGCGGCTACGACGTCACCGTCTTCGAGGCGCTCGACCGTCTGGGAGGCGTGCTCAAATACGGTATCCCCGAATTCTGTCTGCCCAAAGATGTGGTCAACGCCGAGATAGCCCGCGTGGCCGAACTCGGAGTGAAATTTGTCAAGAACACCTGCGTGGGCACCACGCTCTCGTTTGACGAACTCCAGGCCCGGGGTTTCAAAGGTGTCTTCGTGGCCACCGGCGCCGGCAAACCCCGCTTCATGGGCATACCCGGCGAAAACCTTCCCGGCGTGATGACCGCCAACGAATACCTGCTGCGCTACAACGCCAAGGCCAAGGAAGACATCTACGGCCAGAACGTCATGACCCTCCAACGCAAGAGGGTAGCGGTAATCGGAGCGGGCAACACGGCCATGGATGCCGTGCGCGCCGCGCGCAGGCTCGGGGCCGAGAAGGCCATGATTGTCTACCGCCGTTCAGCGTCCGAGATGCCTGCCCGTGAGGAGGAGGTGCGCCACGCACGCGAGGAGGGAGTGGAATTCCTCACCCTCCACAACCCTGTGGAATACCTCGCCGACGAAAACGGGTCGCTCTGCGCGATGCGTCTGCAACGCATGGAGCTTGGCGAGCCTGACGAATCGGGCCGACGCTCGCCCGTGGCCATCCCCGGAGCGATTGAGACGCTTGACGTCGACCTCGTGGTGGTCTGCGTGGGCTACCTGCCCAATCCTCCCGGCGAACTCGACGAACGTCTGCACATGCGTCACGGACTGATTTCGGTCGACACCGAATCGGGCCGTTCGTCGCGCCCCTCCATCTATGCCGGCGGCGACATCGTGCGCGGCGCCGCCACGGTGATTCTCGCCATGGGCGACGGCCGACGCGCCGCCGCAGCCATGAGCGACGCTTTCGCCCGCATCATCGAGCGCGCCTCGCTCTCCTGACCCTCACTACTCCTTCCTCACTAAAAAACTGAATTCTATAATCAAACATTAACCGATAATATCAATGAAAGTCGTTACATTAGGCGAAATCATGCTTCGCCTCTCACCCGAAGGATGCTCGCGCTTCCTTGAAGTAGACAATTTCAACGTAATCTGGGGCGGCGGCGAAGCCAACGTGGCTGTGTCGTGCGCCAACTACGGCCTCGACGCTTACTTCGTGTCGAAGCTCCCCAAGCACGAAATCGGCCAGGCCGCTGTCAACGCACTCCGTCGCTATGGCGTCAAGACCGACCACATCGCCCGCGGCGGCGACCGTGTAGGCATCTACTACTGCGAGACCGGTGCCTCGATGCGTCCCTCGAAGGTTATCTACGACCGCGCCCACAGCGCTATCGCTGAAGCCGACCCCACCGACTTCGACTTCGACGCCATCATGGAAGGTGCCGACTGGTTCCACTGGAGCGGCATCACCCCCGCCATCTCCGACAAAGCCGCCGAGCTGACCCGCCTCGCCTGCGAAGCTGCCAAGCGTCACGGCGTCACCGTTTCGGTCGACCTCAACTTCCGCAAGAAACTCTGGACCAAGGAAAAGGCTCAGTCAATCATGCGCCCCCTCATGAAGTATGTCGACGTCTGCATCGGCAACGAGGAAGACGCCGAACTCTGCCTCGGCTTCAAACCCGACGCCGACGTTGAAGGCGGCGAGACCAATGCCGAAGGCTACAAGGGCATCTTCGAAGCCATGGCTAAGGAATTCGGCTTCAAGTATGTAGCTTCTACCCTCCGCGAATCGTTCTCGGCTACCCACAACGGCTGGAAGGCCATGATTTACAACGGCACCGAGTTCTACGAAAGCAAGCGCTACGACATCAACCCCATCATCGACCGCGTAGGCGGCGGCGACTCGTTCTCGGGCGGCCTCATCTACGGTCTCCTCACCATGCCTTCGCAGGGTGAAGCTCTCGAGTTTGCCGTGGCTGCGTCGGCTCTGAAGCAGACCATCCCCGGCGACTTCAACCTTGTCACCGTTGACGAAGTGAAGGCTCTCGCCGGCGGTTCGGCCAACGGCCGCGTGCAGCGCTAAGCATTGCGCCACCCATCGCGACTATGTACGGACGTGCCTTTGGCGTGCCTTTGGCACGTGTGACAGGCCGGGCGCCTCACCGAGACAACCCCCGCATCCACACCGGTGATGCGAGCGTTGCAGAATCGCGAATTACCCCCGTCGAGGTGCATGACTCCTCAAAAGCACGTTTTCATTACATAATACTTTTCGGTCTCCCGAAGCGCGCGGCATCGGCTACTAAGCTGATACAAAAGATGCTGCGTGTCTCGGGAGGCCTTCTTTCATGTGGGGAGCGAGCGGTCGCGTTAATGTAAACCCGACAATAACCCGTTTACTGATTTTTTGAAAAAATATGTAAAAAAATTTGGCTGATAACTAAAATTACATTAATTTTGCAGCCGATACAAACCTTAGACGTCCGATTTTGCGACAAAATACCATGCAAACGTCCGTCAGCGTTACATCTTAGAACACATAATTTCGTTTCTATAAATTTTAACCCAAAATCTATCCTTTAATGGAAAACTGCAAAACACAAAGGACTGCTTCAGGCGGCTTCCTGCGGAGAATGTGGCTGTTTACAGCTTGCTTCCTCCTTGCTATTGTGGCGCAGGCACAGAACCTCAATGTCACGGGTAATGTGCTCGACGAGAACCAGGATCCCGTCATCGGTGCCACAGTCACCCTCAAAGGTACACAGAACGTCACAGTGACCGACATCGACGGTAACTTCTCGCTCAAGAACGTTCCCTCTAACGGCACCCTCGTAATCACTTATGTAGGTTACGCCGCTCAGAACATCGATGTCAAGGGCCAGACTCACTTCAACGTGCAGCTCCGTCCCGACGCCGAACTCCTCGACGAAGTCGTTGTCGTAGGTTACGGCTCAGCCAAGAAATCAGACGTGACCGGCGCCCTCACCCACGTTGGTGCCGACGAGCTCACCTCGCGCCCCGTATCTAACGCACTCGAAGGTCTTCAGGGTAAGGCCGCAGGTGTCGATATCGGCACTTCGGAGCGTCCCGGTACCGTAGCTTCTATCCGCATCCGCGGTGAACGTTCGCTCGGCGCTTCCAACTCGCCCCTCTACGTTGTCGACGGTGTGCCCCTCATGTCGGCTTCCGGCATCGAGACCATCAACCCCCGCGACATCGAGAGCATCGACATCCTCAAGGACGCATCGGCTACCGCAATCTACGGTTCGCGTGGTGCCAACGGTGTTGTTATCGTTACCACCAAGCAGGGTAAGGCCGGCCAGTTCTCGCTCAACTACTCGGGCTCTGTCACCTGGCAGAACCTCGTAGACCGCGACAAAGCCGCATCTGCCGCCGACTACATCGACTATCGTCGTTGGGCTGCTTACAACGCCGACCCCGAAAAGTATGCCGACCCCCGCAAGCCCACCAAGGCAAGCGACGAAATCCTCTTCGCTACCCTCGACGAACGTTCTTACAACAACGTGATGAACGGTTGGGCCACCGGCTCGTGGAACCGCAACGCCGTTGAAGACGTAGACTGGACCGGTATGGCCACCCGCACCGGTGTTGTCAACGAGCACACCGTATCGGCTTCGGGCGGTACTGAAAAGATGAACGCTTTCGGTTCGTTCGGCTACCTCAACAACAAGGGCACACAGTACGGTCAGGAGTACAACCGTTACACCTTCCGTCTCGGTGCCAGCATCACTCCCGTGAAGTGGATGACCATCCAGATGAGCATCAACGGTTCGCGCGAAGAGCAGGACTACGGTATGTCATCGTCGTACGCTCCCTCGTCGACCAACTCGGCTGCGGGCATCTACGAACTCTACAAGAAGAACCTCCGCTACTCTTATCCCACCACCGAAGACGGCGAGCGCATCTTCAACCCCGGTGGCGACAAGGAGCAGTATGACCCCATCAACGAATGGGAGCACAATATCTCAAACCGCGAGACCTGGCGTTTCCTCGGCGCCTTCTCGGCACAGCTCCACTTCGGCGAAATCTGGTCACCCCTCAAGGGTCTTGAATACAAGATTTCTTTCGGTCCCGACTACCGCAACTGGCGTCAGGGCGACTACATCGACACTGAATCTGCCTACATCTATTATAAAAAAGGTTCGAACACCGCACGCTGGCAGACCCGCCGCGACTTCTCGTGGACTCTCGACAACATGATTACCTACAACCGCACCTTCGACAAGAAGCACAACGTAGGTCTTACCCTTCTCCAGTCGGCCACCAAGTATGACTACCAAACCGGTAATATGTCTATTAATAACATCGAGCAGGACCGCTGGCTTTGGAACGCTATGGGCTCGAAAGACATCACCGACAAGGACAACAGCGCAAGCATGGGCACCGGTCTCAACAAGCGTCAGCTCGAATCTTACATGATTCGTGTGAACTATGGCTTCAACGACCGCTACCTCCTCACCGCATCAGCCCGTTGGGACGGTGCCTCGCAGCTCTCCAAGGGTCGCAAATGGGCATTCTTCCCCTCGATGTCACTCGGCTGGCGCATCCAGCAGGAAAACTTCCTCAACGACGTAGACTGGCTCACCAACCTTAAGCTCCGCGCAGGTGTCGGTACTACCGGTAACTCGGCCATCGACCCCTATGCAACTCTCGGTGCAATCCAGAGCCTCTACATCCCCACCGGCAACGGCTCGATGGACAAGGGTTACACCACCAACGAACCCTCTGCTGTCAAGAACACCCTCGTCATGGCCAACCTCTCAGTGGGTTGGGAGAAGACCACCCAGTGGAACATCGGTATCGACTACGGCTTCCTCAACAACCGCATCAACGGTAGCGTCGAAGTTTACTGGTCGAAGACCAAAGACCTCCTCCTCGACATGAACGTGCCCACCGTCACCGGTTACGAAAAGACCAAGGCTAACGTCGGCAAGACCTCTAACAAGGGTGTCGAATTCACTCTTAACGCAATCCCCGTTCAGACCCGCGACTTCGACTGGACCACATCGTTCAACCTCGCATGGCAGAAAGACCGCATCGACGAGCTCGCATACGGTAAGAACGACGACGTTTCGAACAGCTGGTTCATCGGCGAAGCACTCAGCGTCTACTACGGCTACACCGCCGACGGTATCTGGCAGAACACTCCCGAAGACCTCGCCGAGATGGCCAAGTGGAACGAAAACGGTGAGAAATTCCAGCCCGGCCGCGTACGTCCCCACGACGTCAACGGCGACTACAAGATGGACGACGAAGACCGCGTCATCGTAGGCTCGAAGCGCCCCCGCGTCACCGCCGGTTGGACCAACACCTTCACCTGGAAGGGCATCGACCTCTCGTTCATGATTTACGGCAAGTTCAACTACTGGATTCAGAAGAAGGTTGCCCTCAGCGGCTTCGGTCAGCTCGGCTCGGCCACCGACTACTGGACTCCCGACAACACCGGCGCAGACCGCCAGATGCCTTACCTCACCTCGGTTGATACCGGTGACAACGACGCCTACAAGGATGCACTCTCCTATAAGAAAGGCAACCTCGTGCGTGTGCGCAACATCTCTCTCGGCTACAACTTCCCCCGCAGCCTCGTAAACCGCCTCACCATCCAGAACCTCAAAATCTATGGCCAGGTAATCAATCCCTTCGACATCCACCAGAGCGTTGACGGCATCGACCTCGACACCGGCAACTCCTACTACAACCGCTCATGGGTAGTGGGTCTCGAAATCGGCTTCTAATCCTCAATCTATCTAAACCTAAGAAAACAATGAATTTCTTCAAATATCTTGCAGTAGGTCTCGTCGCTTCTACAGCAGTGGCCGGTTTCACCGCCTGCTCCGACGACTTCCTCGATGAGACTCTTCCTGCACAGTATGACACATCATACTTCCAGACTGCCGAAGGTATCCAGGCCCTCACCAAGACCCTCTACGGTCACATCCGCTGGTGGGCAGGCTACGAAGGCAACGGCGACGTGCAGACCATGCTCGGCACCGACGAATTCGGCATCGGCACCGACGCCTGCAACGAAATGTGGCTCACCTACGACGTGCGTATGGCTCCCGTCTTCAGTAAGGTCAACAACAACACAGGCACAAACAACTCAATCTGGGACGAACTCTACTACGGCATCGCATCGGCCAACACCATCATCGCGTCGGCCGACCTCGTGGAAGACGAAGCTATCCGCAAAGCATGTCTCGCACAGGCCTACTTCCTCCGCGGCTTCAACTACTATCAGCTCACCGCTCAGTATGGCCGCTGCGTGCTCCAGACCGAGCCCGCTGCAGGCGTTATCCGCACCTTCGACGTTAAGACCCCGAAAGAATGCTGGGAGCAGGTAATCTCCGACTTCCAGACCGCCTACGACCTCTTCAACGGTGAAGACCAGTCGTTCATGGGTCCCGGCGTCACCTGGACCAAGGCATCTGCCGCTCACTTCCTCGCCAAGGCTTACCTCTTCGCAGCTTCCGAACGCAACAGCTCATGGAACGCAGACGTGAAGAACGACTACCTCAAGAAAGGTCTCGAAGCAGCCAACTACGCCATCTCGGCACGTTCGCTCGAGCCTAACGTAACCGACCTCTACGGAGCATGGACCAAGCCTGACTGCGACATCGAGAAGAGCAACGAGCTCCTCATGGTGGCTCCCCAGAGCGCTGACTTCCCCTCGGCTCGTACCAACATCCGCAACTTCGGCGCGCACTTCAACCCGCAGTTCTCAAACTGGGCCGCTACCACCATCCTTAAAAAGATGCGTGGTTGTATCACCGGCGGTAAGGACTTCCAGCGTTATCGTCCTACCGAGTACCTCTACTCGGCCTATGACATCAAGAACGACGCCCGTCTCTTCAAGGGCTTCCGCACTGTCTACGGCGCTGCTGAGGCCTACGAGCATGAATATGCCGACGGCACCAAGCACACCTTCGAAGTTGGCGACCCCGCCGTTGTCTTCATCTTCAACAAGAAGGATGACCACAAGTATGACAAGTTCAACTTCGGCGCCGTAGAAAAGGCCATGCAGACCGACGCAAACTTCGTCGACGAAGAAGGCCGTCTCCCCGTCTGGACTCCCGGCCAGCGTCCTACCCGCGAAGAGAACACCCGTCTGTCGGGCGTTTCTACCCCCATCCTCGACTCGTGGATTATGTATAAGAACGGCCAGTTCGTAGGTCACACCTTCGGTGCTACCCTCGACGCCGCTTACGGTGCTAAGGGCAACAACATGTGGGCAGGTATCAACAAGCACGCTTGCGGCTACCTCAACGCATTTGCCGGCGACAACGGTTCGCGTGACGTAATCCTCGCCCGTCTGGCCGAGACCTACCTCATCCGTGCCGAAATCAAGGTTCGCCTCAACGACTATGCAGGTGCCAAGGAAGACATCAACGCTGTCCGCCGCCGCGCCGCATGGCATGCCGGTGAAAACCGCGGTTACTACATCGACGGTAACGAAGCCGCTAAGGTATCATCTTACGTCACCAATGACCCCAAGAACGTTGCTGCTAACGAAGGCTGGAACCTCGGCATCAACACCTACTATCTGTCGAACCACGACCTCGCTCCCACCACCGCTTCTACCGAAAACGAAATGACCAACTGGGATTGGAACAACCTTCCCGCAGAAGACGAGGCAATCATGACCAAACTCGGCGCATCGAGCCAGTATGACCGTGCCCTCCACTTCATCCTCAACGAGCACTCTCGCGAGCTCTGCGGCGAATTCGTCCGCTGGGAAACTCTCTCTCGCACCATGCAGATTGAGAACCGCGCCAAGAAGCTCAATCCCGACGTTGTGTCGTTCGACGCCAAGAAGCACTATCTCCGTCCTATTCCCCAGACCTTCATCGACGGTCTGCTCCAGCCCAGCGGCGAAAACCTCACCGAAGAGCAGCAGGCAGCCTGGCAGAACCCCGGCTATTGATAGCCCAGCCCGAGCGTAGGGAGTCGGCATTACGGCTCCCCGCGCCACGGACACTGACATAAAACACATCGGCTTGCTGAAAAGCGGGCGAGAGGAAGTCTCGGCATTCACCCTTGTTACTAAGCTCCCTTTCATCCTCCCGCCCGACAGCAAGCCGATTTTGTTTTCGGGCCGAAGACACCGCTGCGGCGGCCTTCGCGGCTCAAACCTAAAGACTTTCGTCTCTGACACGGCTCAAAATAGCGCGTGCGGAGACGTTTTTTTTGTTTTTTCGAAAAATTTTGTTACTTTTGCACGGTAGGACCGCACAATGCGGCAAACCGGCCTAAAAATCACCATAAAACATATATTCCTAATACCGGAATCATGGCAGAAAAGAAAGAAAAATTGTTTGAGCAGTTTCCCCCCGTCTCCGCCGAAGAGTGGAAGGCCAAGGTGGAAGCCGACCTCAAGGGTGCTCCCTTCGACAAAAAGCTCGTGTGGCGCACCAACGAAGGCTTCAACGTCCAGCCTCTCTACCGTCGCGAGGACATAGCCGACTTCAACACCACAAATTCACTTCCGGGCGAATACCCCTACGTCCGCGGCACCAAGGACTCCAACGACTGGCTCACCCGTCAGGAAATTGTAGCCACAGAGACCGCCGAGGCCAACGCCACGGCTCTCGACGTGCTCACCAAGGGCGTGACGTCGCTCGGTTTCAAGATTGACGACCCCTCGGAAGAAAACCTCCGCGCCCTGCTCAAGGGCATCGACCTCAAGAAGGTTGAAATCAACTTCACCTGCTGCGTGAAGAAAGCGCAGACCCTCGCCGAAAACCTCGTGGCAATCCTCAAGGCAGAAGGAGCCGAGAAGCAATTCCGCGGTTCGATAGACTTCAATCCGTTCCGTCGCCCGCTGCGCAAGGGAGTGGCCTTCGAAGCCGCCTCCCTCGTAGAGATGGCCAAGACCCTGCTCGCCACCGTGAAGGAGGTGCCCGCGCTTCGCGTGCTCGCCGTCAACTCGTTCATGCTCTCCGACGCCGGCGCCTACATCTATCAGGAACTCGGCTATGCACTGGCCTGGGGCGCATCGTGGATGACCCTGCTCACCGATGCCGGTGTAGAGGCCGGAGAAGTGGCACGCCGCATCAAATTCAACATGGGCGTAGGCTCGAACTTCTTCATGGAGCTCGCCAAATTCCGCGCCGCCCGCATGCTCTGGGCTCAGATTGCAGCTCAGTACGGTGTGGCACACGACGACTGCAAGATGGAGGCACACGCCATCACCTCGCGCTTCAACCAGACCCTCTATGACGCACACGTCAACCTGCTCCGCTCGCAGACCGAGGCCATGTCGGCCGCACTCGCCGGCGTAGACTCAATCACCGTGACCCCGTTTGACGTCTGCTACAAGACCCCCGACGAATTCTCGGAGCGCATCGCGCGCAACCAGCAGTTCCTGCTCAAGGAAGAGAGCCACCTCGACAAGGTGGTCGACCCCGCCGGAGGCAGCTACTACGTGGAGACCCTCACCGTGGCCCTCGCACAGCAGGCCTGGACACTCTTCCTCGACGTAGAGGAGAAGGGTGGCTTCCTTGCGCTCTGCAACGACGGCACGATAGCCAAAGCCGTGCGTGAAAGCGCCGAAAAGCGCCACACCGACGTGGCACGCCGCAAGGAAATCCTGCTCGGCACAAACCAGTATCCCAACATCAACGAGATGGCCACCGACAAAATTGTGGCCCTCAAAGGCTCGCTGCCCTGCGGCTGCAAAGGCCACGAGGCCGACACCTGCGACACCGAGGCCGGACTCCCCTCGAAGCGCGCCGCTTCCGACTTCGAAGCCCTGCGCCTGGCCACCGAGGCCGCTCCCAAGCGTCCGAAAGTGTTCATGCTGACCATAGGCAACCTCGCCATGCGTCTGGCACGCGCACAGTTCTCGGGCAACTTCTTCGGTTGCGCCGGATATGAAATCATCGACAACCTCGGATTTGACACCGTAGAGGAAGGCGTGAAGGCCGCCCTCGACAAGGAAGCCGACGTAGTGGTGCTCTGCTCGTCAGACGACGAATATGCCGCCCTCGCCCCCGAAGCCTTCAAGGCCCTCGACGGGCGCGCTGAGTTTGTAGTGGCCGGCGCACCCGCCTGCATGGACGAGCTCAAGGCAGCAGGCATCAACGACTTCATCCACGTGCGCTGCAACGTGCTCGACGTGCTCCGCGACTTCAACGCCCGTCTGCTCGGCAAGTAATCCGCCCATTCATCCCTCAACTATAGTCTGAAACAAATGAAACCTGATTTTAAATCTATAGACATCGTAAAAGATGCTTTCGGCGAGCAGCACGCTCCCGCAGCACACGGGGAAGAATGGCTCACCCCCGAACTCATCCCCGTCAAGCCGGTCTACACCAAGGCCGACCTTGAAGACCTCGAACACCTCGACTACGTGTCGGGCATACCCCCCTTCCTGCGCGGCCCGTACAGCGCCATGTATCCGCTGCGTCCCTGGACCATCCGCCAGTATGCCGGCTTCTCGACGGCAGCCGAGTCGAACGCCTTCTACCGCCGCAACCTCGCGTCGGGCCAGAAGGGTCTGTCGGTGGCCTTCGACCTCGCCACACACCGCGGCTATGACGCCGACCACGAGCGCGTCGTCGGCGACGTCGGCAAAGCCGGTGTGTCAATCTGCTCGGTAGAAGACATGAAGGTGCTCTTCGAGGGTATACCCTTGAACAAGATGTCAGTGTCGATGACCATGAACGGCGCCGTGCTCCCCGTGCTCGCCTTCTACATCAACGCAGGTCTGGAGCAGGGCGCCAAGCTCGAAGAGATGGCCGGCACAATCCAGAACGACATCCTCAAGGAATTCATGGTGCGCAACACCTACATCTATCCCCCGGAGTTCTCGATGCGCATCATCGCCGACATCTTCGAATTTACTTCGCAGAACATGCCGAAGTTTAACTCGATTTCGATTTCGGGCTACCACATGCAGGAAGCCGGCGCTACAGCCGACATCGAGCTGGCCTACACCCTGGCCGACGGTCTCGAATACCTCCGCGCGGGCATCAACGCCGGCATCGACATCGACGCCTTCGCACCCCGCCTCTCGTTCTTCTGGGCCATCGGCATGAACTACTTCATGGAAGTGGCCAAGATGCGCGCCGCCCGTCTCCTCTGGGCCAAGATTGTCAAGCAGTTCAACCCCAAGAACCCCAAATCGCTCGCCCTGCGCACCCACTCGCAGACCTCGGGCTGGAGCCTCACCGAGCAGGACCCCTTCAACAACGTAGGCCGCACCTGCATCGAGGCCATGGGCGCCGCCCTCGGCCACACCCAGAGCCTCCACACCAACGCCCTTGACGAAGCCATCGCACTGCCCACCGACTTCTCGGCCCGCATCGCCCGCAACACCCAGATTTACATCCAGGAAGAGACGATGGTGACCAAGGAAATCGACCCGTGGGGCGGCAGCTACTACGTCGAGGCCCTCACCAACGAGATAGCCCACCGCGCCTGGGAGCATATCCAGGAAATCGAAGCCCTCGGCGGCATGGCCAAGGCCATCGAGAGCGGTCTGCCCAAGATGCGCATCGAAGAAGCTTCGGCACGCACCCAGGCCCGCATCGACTCAGGCCGTCAGACCATCGTCGGCATCAACAAGTATCGTCTCGACCACGAAGACCCCATCGACATCCTCGAAATCGACAACACCGAGGTGCGCAAGGACCAGGTGGCCCGTCTCGACGACCTCAAGGCTCATCGCGACGAAGAAGCCGTCAAGAAGGCCCTCGCAGCCATCACCGAATGCGTGCGCACCGGCGAAGGCAACCTCCTCGACCTCGCCGTGAAAGCCGCCGGCGTGCGTGCCACCCTCGGCGAAATCTCCGATGCCTGCGAAGAAGTCGTGGGCCGTTACAAAGCTGTCATCCGTACTATCTCAGGCGTGTATTCTTCAGAAACCAAACAAGACCCCGACTTCCTCCGCGCTCAGCAGATGACCGAGGAATTCGCAAAACGCGAGGGCCGTCAGCCCCGCATCATGATTGCCAAGATGGGCCAGGACGGCCATGACCGCGGCGCCAAAGTTGTGGCCACCGGTTATGCCGACTGCGGCTTCGACGTCGACATGGGCCCGCTCTTCCAGACGCCCGCCGAGGCTGCCCGCATGGCCGTTGAGAACGACGTCCACATCCTGGGCGTATCGTCGCTCGCCGCAGGCCACAAGACCCTCATCCCGCAGGTCATCGAAGAGCTCCGCAAGCTGGGCCGCGAGGATATCCTCGTGACAGCCGGCGGCGTAATCCCCGCGCAGGATTACGACTTCCTCTACAAGGTAGGCGTGGCCGCCATCTTCGGCCCCGGCACACGCATCCCCGTGTCGGCCATCAAGATGCTTGAGCTCCTCACCCCCGAGGACTAAGCCCGCGCGTCCGTAAGGACGACAAATATCAGACACACACTCTGACAAAGACTCCGGTTTCCCTCCTGTGCCCCCGCGGTGCGGGAGGGAAATCTCTTTAACACATACACACACTTATGACTGATTTTTCATATTGCTCGCCGACGCGCTACATCTTCGGGCGCGGAGCCGAGGAGAAGGTGGCCGAGCAGGCCGCGGCGCTGGGCGCACGCTCGGCGCTGATAGTGTTCGGCATGGGGTCGGCGCTCCGTTCGGGGCTAATCGACCGTGTCGACAACCTCCTGCGCGGGGCCGGCATCGCCACGTCGCGACTCGGCGGCGTGACACCCAACCCAACCGACACGAAGGTCTACGAAGGCATCGAAGTGGCCCGCAAGGAGGGCGTCGACATGGTGATAGCCGTGGGCGGCGGTTCGGCCATCGACTGCGCCAAAGCCATAGCCGCCGGCACTCTCTACGACGGCGATTTCTGGGACTTCTATTCGGGTAAGAGCGTGATTGAGCGCGCGTTGCCCATAGGCGTGGTGCTCACCATTCCCGCCGCCGGCTCGGAAGGGTCGGGCAACTCCGTCATCACCAAGACCGACGGACTCATAAAGAACTCGCTGCGCACCGATTTCTGGCTTCGCCCGAAATTTGCCTGCCTCAATCCTGAACTCACCTTCACACTCCCGCCGTTTCAGACCGCGTGCGGAGTGTGCGACATGATGGCCCACATCCTCGAACGCTATTTCTCGCCCACCGACGATGTCGAAGTGTCAGACCGTCTGTGCGAAGGTCTTCTGCAAGCCATCATCACCGAAGCTCCGAAAGTGATGGCCGCCCCCACCGACTATCAGGCACGCGCCAACATCCTCTGGAGCGGCACGCTGGCCCACAACGGCATCTGCGGCTGCGGACGCGTAGAAGACTGGTGCTCGCACTTCCTCGAACACGAAATCTCGGCTCTCTACGACGTGGCTCACGGAGCGGGTCTGGCCGTAGTGGTGCCCTCGTTCGTCACCTTCATGGCCTCGCGCAAACCCTCGAAACCCGCCCAGCTCGGCCGCCGCGTGTTTGGTCTCGACATAGCCGACGACCGCGAGTGTGCGCTCGCCGCCGCCTCGGCTCTGCGCGAATTCTTCGCGTCGCTCGGTCTGCCCACCGATTTCGCCTCGCTCGGCGTGCCTGACCCCGACATCGCCACGATGGTGCGCAAAGTCCACGCCCTCAAAGGCACCCCCTTCGGCGGCTACTCGCCCCTCTATCCCGCCGACACCGAAGCCATCTACCGCCTCTGTTTCGGCCATTGAATCGCCGGGCGCGTCGAAGGGTAGGGCAATGACGAAGGTAGGGACGCGCCATTTGCATAATGGGCAGAACTCTAAACCTTTCGTCGCGCCCCGGCGTTATAATTGGTGAAGAAACGTGTCAACTATGTCATCAAAAAAAGAAGATATCATCAAAATCTGGAAGGAGAGTTTCGCCGACTCGCCCGAGTATGTCGATATGTTTTTCCGTCAGGTCTACCTCGACGAAGAAGCACTCATCCTTCAGGACGCCGAGGGGCGCACGGTCAGCTCGCTCCTGCTTCAGGAGTTCGAGATGAGTTTCCACGGCTCGTTGCTCCCCGTGAGCTACCTCTGCGGGGCCGCCACACGTCGCCGCGACCGTGGCAAGGGCTACATGTCGGAGCTGATGCGCGACGCGCTGCGCCATGCCGCCGAACGGGGCGACATGATGGTGGCGCTCATCCCGGCGCGCTCCGCCCTCTACTTTTTCTATGACAAATTCGGCTTTTCGACCGTGTTCTACACCAAAGAGCAACGCTTCACGTCGGCCCACACTTTCCCCTTCGAGGGAGATTTCGAAGCCGTGCGCGATGTCGACCCCCTTTCGGAGCGCGTGCGCGAAGCCTTCGACCGACTGCAACGCGCCCGCTCGTGCTACATCCGTCATTCGCAGCGCGACTTCAGCAACATCATCGCCGACCTGCGCATGGATGGCGGCGACTTCGTGGTGGTCGATACCCCCGACCCCGAGGCTCCCGACGGACGCCGCATAGCCGCGATGGCCTGGGCAGTCTACAAGCAAGCCGACGACCTGCTGCTCGTCAACGACGTGATGGGCGACAGCGAGCCGGCCCGAATGGCAGCTCTGCGCGAGTTGCGCCGTCTGCACCCCGACACCCCGTTTCTGCTCTACGGGCGCCCCACCGACACGCTCGGCGGCCGTCTGATGCCGCGAGGCATGGGGCGCGTGGTCAACGCCCGGATGCTCCTCGAAGCCGTAGCCGCCGCCTATCCCGACTTCAAATGCCGCATCCGCGTCAGCGACCCTGAGTTGCCCGACATCAATTCGCACACCTACATCATCTCGCGCGGCGCGGTTGACATCGACGACACCTACGACGGTCGTCTCGACTTCGACGTGAGCATAGAAGTGCTCGCCGCCATGGCCTTCTCGGCACCCGCCACGGGCGAGATGCTCGGATTTCCGGCGTGCCGCCCGATGCTGAGCCTCATGCTCGACTAACCCCTTTTCCCAGACAAGAATTATGATTATCAATTCCGCAAGATTTGCCATCTCAAACGCCAAGCCCTCGAAGTGTCCGCCCGAGATGCGCCACGAATATGCCTTCATAGGCCGAAGCAATGTGGGCAAGTCGTCGCTCATCAATATGCTCACCGGCAACGCCAAGCTCGCCAAGACCTCGGCCACACCCGGCAAGACGCTGCTCATCAATCATTTCCTTATCAACGACGACTGGTATATCGTCGACCTCCCCGGCTACGGCTTCGCACGCCGCGGAAAGGAACAGCGCGACGAACTGAAGAAAATGATAGAGGGCTACATTCTGACCCGCGAGCAGATGACGTGTCTTTTCGTGCTCATCGACTCGCGTCACGACCCGATGAAGGTAGACCTCGACTTCTTCGACTGGCTCGGCGAAAACGGCGTGCCCTTCGCGATAGTGTTCACCAAGCTCGACAAGCTCGGCAACGACGCCGGGCGCCGCAACGTGCAGCGCTATTGCAACGCCCTCTTGCAGCGTTGGGAGGAACTCCCCCCGGTGTTTCTCACCTCGAGCGAAGACAAGCGCGGGCGCGACGAACTGCTCTCCTACATCGAGGAACTCAACCGTCTGCCCGTGGGCTATCAGGCGGACCCCGCAGCCGAAGAAGCCTCCGACGACGCCGCCATCGCCGAGGCCGCCGAGTTTGAAGAAGAATCGGATGCCGACGAGTGAACCATCCCGCCCCGCCGAACGTTATAAAGACAAAACCAAAAACGTTAAAAGCTATGAATAAAGATATTAAAGACCCCCAGCTCCGCGGCGTGGATATCGACGCTGCCGACGATTGCAAGGTTGATGCCGAACTCGTCAAGGAAGAGACCGAAACCCTCAACAACAATCCCCGCAACGACGCTGAAGACGACGAATAATCACGTCTCGTCTCTTCCCTCTCCCCGCGGCGTGCCGACGGCCAAGCCGGCCGATTCAGCACCAATCGTTAAAGAAATTATCCTCAACCCAAAGACTTCGGGTCGGGCTTAAGAAAAGACACACACTCTCTCTACTCAACATCCACAACACACTCGCTCTCTCTCGTGTGTCTTTTTTACTCATTCTCCTCTCTCCTCAAGACAGCTTGCCCGAAGTCTTCACAATTCCCTCGGTCGGACTTGTCAGCCGCATCGCCCGCAGATGCCCTGATGTGTCCGGCTCGTCGGCGTAGGTAGGCTTTCGTAACCTGCGCCGCGCACCCTCAGCATCTCCAAATGACTGACTCACGTTATCATCAGATACTCGACTACCTCAGAAATCTCGTTGCCGGCACGCAATGGGAGGGACGCCTGTTTGCCGTCGGCGGCTGTTGCCGCGACGAAGTGATGGGCACGGAAATCAAGGATGTCGACATAGCCGTCAATCTGCCGCTCGGAAGCGTCAAGTTTGCCCGCTGGCTCGAAGAGCGTCACCTCCTCGCCGCTCCCCCTACCATCTTTGCCCGATATGCCACAGTGATGCTCACGCTGCGCGAATTTCCCGACGACGAGCTCGAACTCGTGCAGACGCGCAAGGGCAAATACGTGGCCGAGACGTTCGACCACCCCGAAGTGCTCTTCGGCTCGGTCGAAGAAGACTGCCTGCTGCGCGACCTCACCATCAACGCTCTCTATCACGACATTTCGGCCGACCGCCTCATCGACCCCACCGGTCACGGCCTCGACGACATACGCCACCACCGGCTGCGCACCCCCTCCGACCCCGACGTCACCATGACCGACGACCCTCTGCGCGCCCTGCGCCTCATCCGCTTCGCCTCGCGCTACGGTTGGAGCATCGACCGCCCGACCATGGCCGCTATGAAGGCCCACATCGACGGCCTCAAAGACATCAAGCCGGAACGCATCCAGGCCGAAATCAACAAAATTCTTGTCTCGCCGCGTGTCGACGAGGCGTTGCGCCGCATGCGTCAGATAGGAGCAATCTCGCTTATTTTCCCTGAACTCACCAAGACATTCCGGATGAAGGAGCCTACCGACCCCTCGCGCAAGACCTCGGTGTGGGACCACACGGTGAAGACCGTCGCGGCTACGCCCCCTGTGCTCGAAGTGCGGCTCGGCGCGCTGCTCCACGATGCCGGCAAGACGCGCGTGCTTCCTGTGGCCGACAAGGAGGGAAATCCCTCTTTCGTGCAGCACGAGCAACATTCGGCCCAGCTCGCCAAGAAGATACTTCGCCGTCTGAAATATCATTCGCCTACGCTGCGCGAGGTGTCGTTTCTCTGCGCCAACCACACCGTGGCTGAGCGGTGGGGCGACCATGGCCAGAACATCAAGCCCAAGGCAATCTCGCGCCTGCTCAAAGCGTGCATCTCCGAGAAGCGTTTCGACCATCTGCTTTCGCTCATCCACGCCGACAACATCTCGCGCCCCAATCCGCGTACGGAGCAGGTAGAGGCCATCCGCCGTCTGTCGGCCGAAGAACGTCACCTCTTCGAAACCGAAGAGGGAGTCGAGGCTGCTCCCGAAAACGAGAAGCAGCCCCAGCGACGCCGTCGCCGCCCGCGAGGGCAGCGCCGGTCGGGGGCACGCAGACAAAGACATGGCCAGCAGCGAAAAAAGTGACGTTTCAGTTTGCTTTTAAGAGAAAATTTACTACCTTTGCACACGAGCCATGAAAAATTTTCAAGACTTACTTTACTAATTATTCATTATTTCAACTATTTTCCTTTATGAAGAAGTATCTTGCTGAGTGCATCGGCACCTTCGTGCTCACACTCATGGGTTGCGGCAGCGCAATCTTTGCCGGAATCGGAGTAGGCACCACCGGCTACGGCATCTCAACCCTCGGCGTTGCGTTTGCATTCGGCCTCTCGGTCATCGCCATGGCCTACACCATCGGCAACATCTCCGGCTGCCACATCAATCCCGCCATCACCCTCGGAGTCTGGGCCAACGGCCGCATGAAATCGAGCGAAGCCGCCGGCTACATGGTTTCGCAGGTCATCGGCGCCATCATTGCCTCGGCCATACTTTTCCTCCTCGTCCACACCGGCAACGAAAAGGGCGTGCTCGCCATCTTCAACGACACCACCACTACCGGTGCCAACTCATTCCTTGAAGGCAACCTCGTGCCCGCGTTCATCGCCGAATTCATCTTCACCTTCATCTTCGTGCTCGTAGTGCTCGGCACCACCGACGAAAAGAAAGGTGCAGGCGCATTCGCCGGTCTCGCTATCGGTCTGACCCTCGTGCTCGTTCACATCGCATGTATTCCCATCACCGGCACCTCGGTCAACCCCGCCCGTTCTATCGGTCCGGCCATCTTCGCTGCCATCGAAGGCAACGTCGTTCCCCTCGGCCAGCTCTGGCTCTTCATCGTGGCTCCCATGCTCGGCGCCCTTTGCAGCTCGGCTGTCTGGAACTGTCTGAAGAAAGACTGACCCCCGCGCGATAGATAAGAATCAGGATACACCCCCGACAGGGTCTATCGAAAAAAATCACATGCAGGGACATGGCACGCCATGCCCCTGCATCCTCATTTCCCAAAGCCCCTCAACGACATCAGAAAGGGAAGAATGCGCAAGCTCCATTTTTCCCTCGTAAGCATCGTGTTTTGATAATTTGGATGATTGGAGGAAAAGCGTTATATTTGTGAAATAAAAGCGAAGAGTATGGCAGAGCAGACTATTGAGGGGCGTATTTACCCTATCGGAATCCAATCATTCTCGGAAATCATCGAGAAGGGTTATAGATATGTAGACAAGACCTTTTTTGTCGCCAAACTTGTGAAGGAAAGCAAGTATGTATTCCTGAGCCGCCCTCGCCGGTTTGGGAAAAGCCTGCTGCTCTCTACAATTCAGGCCTACTTCGAAGGACGCCGCGAACTGTTCAAAGGGCTCGCCATCGACTGTCTGGATATGGACTGGACACCGATGCCTGTGCTGCATCTTAATCTCAATTCCGGCATGTATAAGCAACCGGGAGGTTTGGAAAGGCGGCTGCGAAGTTTTATCTCCAGATATGAGAGACTCTATGGCATCGAGCCGCAGATGGAAGATGACGTTGTCCTGAGGTTTGAAGCACTCATCGGCGGAATCTATGACAAAACCGAAAAAAGGGTCGTCATCCTTGTGGACGAGTATGACAAACCCCTTCTCGAGCTCGATGATAATCCGCAACTGTTTGAAGACAATCAGGCGCTCCTCAAAGAGTTTTTCTCAAATCTGAAATCGATGGATGACTGCATCGAGTTCGGAATGCTGACGGGTGTGGCCCGGTTCAGCAAGGTGAGTATATTCAGCGACCTCAACAACCTCGACGACATTTCTATGTATGAACAATTTCAGGAAATCTGCGGATGGACTGAAGACGAACTCACATCGAATTTCCGAGACGGCATAGAGGAGCTTGCAAGCAAACGAAACGAAACTCCGGAGCAGACAGTCAAGGAGTTGCGCAACTACTATGACGGATATCTTTTCAGTGAAGGAGGCAACCGGCTTTACAATCCTTACAGCGTGATGAAAGCCCTCCACAGTCAGACGATTAAGCCTTATTGGTTTGAGTCAGGGACGCCGACATTTCTTGCAAACCGAATAAAAAAGGAAGGAATAGAACCTGAATCTCTGAACGGGGTGACGCAAAGCTACAGCGAACTCATAGCTGTGGGACTCGGGACGGTCAATGTAATCGCCCTTATGTTCCAGACAGGCTATCTGACCATTGATTCGTATGACGCACGCCGACAACTCTACACGCTGCGGTTTCCCAACCGTGAAGTTGAGGCAGCCTTCGCGCAAAATCTCTTGCCGCTCTATGTGCCATCTATTAACGACATAAACGGCCGGTTCAATCTTACATCATTCAAGGACGACCTTTACCACGGCGACCCCGATGCTTTTATGGAGCGACTGAAAGCTTTCTTTAAAGATTTGCCTGGAGAGGACCATAAGGAATCGACATATAGAGCCATCACATATCTCCTGTGTCTGTTATCGGGTACGGATGCTATCTCGGAGCGACATTCCTATAAAGGAAGGAGCGATTTGGAGGTGCTGACCCCGGATTACGTCTATGTCTTTGAATTTAAATACAACAAGAGCCTTGCGGAGGCTATTGAGCAGCTATACGAGCGCGACTATGCAGGGAGGTATGATAAGGATAAACGCAAGGTTTTCCTTATCGGAGCCAACTTCATTGAGAATAAGGACGTAAGGAGGCTTGAATATCAAATTGTCGGGAGAGACCATTGAACGGCCTAACGTCTTATCATCTCCCGGCTTCTATCCTTGTGTCAAGTCTCATTGCGCAGGTGGTGAGGCATTTTGACGCAAGGGGTGGGGTAGGGGGTTGGTGGAGAGATTGTTGTGAATATGTGTTTTGTAGGGTTAAATAATGTTGAAAGAATGAATTTTCTTGCGAAAAAATTTGGAGGTGTCTCTGCGAAGCAGTAACTTTGCAACAAGTTTTTCATGGTATTAGATTTAAGGTAAGAAAGTTATTCGTCGCGACGACGAGTAATTTTTTTTTTGTTCCTGCGGCAAAGCGTTGCCGGAGGAACATCCGTCGCTGTGTGGGCGTGCTTGCTGACGAGAGCGCGTCGGCATGGCGCGGCAACACCATCACCGCAAAGAGTGAGCGAGTGCTTTCGCTCGACAAAGCAGTGTCGTCGCACGTAGTGACGACGTCAGAAGGGGTTGAAAACAACACTTTTAACTGATGTTAGAAAAAGTTTTCAACATTTTAAAATGATTTAAAGGTTTGCAAACGTGAATTTTGAAGAATTTTTGTTTACTTTGCAAATCAATTGACACACACTACAGTTAATGGGTAAAATCATCGCTATAGCCAATCAGAAGGGTGGAGTTGGTAAGACCACCACCACCATCAATCTTGCCGCGTCGCTCGCCTCTGAGGGGAAACGCACGCTCATAGTTGATGCCGATCCGCAAGCCAACGCAACGTCGGGCTACGGCATCGACCCCAAGAGTATGCCCTCGTCGATTTACGAATGTCTTGTCGACGACTATCCCGTAGAAGGGTCGCAGGTGGCCACCTGTTGCGAGGGTCTCGAACTGGTGGGGTCGCGCATCGACCTTGCCGGTGCCGAAATCGAACTCATCAACAAACCGGGGCGCGAGAACGTGCTCAAGCGCGCCCTTGCCCCAGTCAAAGACAAATACGACTTCATCCTCATAGACTGCTCGCCCTCGCTGGGGCTCATCACGGTCAACGCCCTGACGGCCGCCGACTCGGTGATAATCCCCGTGCAGGCAGAATACTTCGCCCTCGAAGGCATCACCAAGCTCCTCAATACAATCCGCATCATCAAATCGAAGCTCAATCCGGCTCTCGAAATCGAAGGCTTCCTGCTGACCATGTATGACGCCCGTCTGCGCCTGGCCAATCAGATTTACGAAGAGCTCAAGGCGCATTTCGGACCGATGGTGTTTGACTCAGTCATCCCCCGCAACATACGTCTCAGCGAGGCGCCGAGCCACGGACTTCCCGCCCTGCTTTACGACGCCGACTCGCGCGGCGCAACGTCACACATCGCTTTGGCCAAAGAGCTGATAGCTAAAAACTCCTGACAATCATGGCTCCAAACAAACGCCCCGCACTCGGTAGAGGTCTCGACTCGCTCATTGACATGGACAGCACGCCGGCACCCGGCTCGTCGGCTATCAGCGACATCGCTCTCGATAAAATTTCGCCCAATCCCGACCAGCCGCGCACCGACTTTGACGAAGAGGCCATCGAGGAACTCTCGCGCTCCATCCGCGAGCATGGCATAATCCAGCCCCTCTCGCTGCGCAAGACCGGGCTTGACACATATCAAATCATAGCCGGCGAACGTCGCTACCGCGCCGCCCGTCTGGCCGGACTGACAGCCGTCCCCGCCTACATCCGCACCGTCTCCGAAGCCGAGCTGACCGAGATGGCGCTCATCGAAAACATTCAGCGCGAAGACCTCAACGCCATAGAAATAGCCCTGACGCTGCGCAAGCTCATGGACCGATACGAGCTGACGCAGGAGCGTCTGGCCGAACGCCTCGGAAAGAAACGCGCCACGATAGCCAACTTCCTGCGCCTGTTGCGTCTGCCCGCGCAGGTGCAACTCGGTCTGCGCGACCGCAAAATCGACATGGGCCACGCCCGCGCCCTACTTTCAGTGACCGACCCTACAGAGCAGCTGCGACTCTACGCGGCCATCCTGCGTGACGGACTTTCGGTGAGAAAAGTCGAGGAACTCGCCCGCAAAATTCAGGAAGCCGCCGCCAAGGAGTCGAAAGAGGCCGACGACCCGCAGGGTGACAATTCGCGTCGCTTTACGTCGGAAGACTTCGACATTCTCCGCAAGCACCTTTCGACGAGGTTTTCCACCTCGGTCAAGGTGGACTGCGACAAGAGCGGCAAGGGTCGCATCTCCTTCCCGTTTACCACCGAAGAGGAACTCGAACGCCTCATTGCAATTTTCGACACCGCGCGCACCCATGAGTAAAACTTCCATCACCACTCTGTTGCGTCGCAAGTCGCTGCGCGGGCTTTTGGCGGGCGCGCTCTGTCTGTGCGTCTCGTCGGCCGCATTTGCGCAGAGTCCTGACGACGCCCCGACCCTTGAGGCCGACAGCATAGCCGCGCAGCTGCCGCCGACCATCGACGTCGAAGCGCCCGGCTTCTCGTCTGACGCTCCGACAGCCGTGGCCGAAGAGGCGTTCAGGGTAGAGGGCGACTCGCTCGTCATCACCTCAGGCGTTGAAGTGCCCGTCGCCGGTCTCGACGAACCGAAATTCACGTTCAACCCCGACCCCAACCGGGCCGTGTGGCTGAGCGCACTCTGCCCCGGCCTGGGACAGCTCTACAACCGCCGCTACTGGAAACTGCCGATCGTCGTGGGAGCCTACATGGGTCTGGGCTACGCCATGTCGTGGAACAACACCATGATGCGCGACTACACCAACGCCTATGCCGACATCATGGACAATGACCCCAACACGAAGAGCTACATGGACTTCTTCGCCCCGACGGTCAATGAGTCAGACCTCGACAAGACGTGGCTCACAAACCTGCTGCGCACACGCAAGAACTATTATCGTCGCAACCGCGACCTCTGCATAATATGTATGGTCGGAGTATATCTCCTCGCCATGGTCGACGCCTATGTCGATGCCTCGCTGGCTCATTTCGACATATCGCCCGACCTTTCGATGGATGTGGCCCCGACGTTGCTCGGTCCCGACTGCCGCTCGCTCAAATCGCGCCCCGGCATAGGAGTCTACTGGGCTCTGAATTTCTGACCTCCTCTCCAACACGAACCTTAATCCCGTCCTGACACCACGTAAAAAAATGAAACGCTACATATTCGCTCTCCTCACCTTCGGCGTATCGGCTTTCGCAATGAGTGCCGCTCCGTCGATACTCGACCTGAAACACTCGCTCACCGACGACCACATCATAGCCCCCGAAAGCTTCGAGACACAGACCCGTCAGCTCGAAGAAAACTTCTATATCAAAAACTTCGTTGTGCCCGGTCAGGACACAGGCAACGACGAGCCGGCTTCCGGTGCCGTCTACGAAGAGCGCCTCAAACGCCTCCCTTCGGAAATCGAGCTGCCCTACAACAGCGTCGTCGGCAACTATATTAATATGTATATCACCAAGCGCCGCGGTCTCGTGGCCGACATGCTCGCGCTCCACAACTACTACGGCCGCATCTTCGAGGAGGAGTTGCTCAAGCTCGGCATGCCTCTCGAGCTCGAATACCTGCCCGTCATCGAGAGCGCCATCAATCCCAACGCCGTCTCGCGCGCCGGTGCCGTAGGCCTATGGCAGTTCATGCCCGCCACGGCCAAAGGTCTGGGCATGGAAATCAACTCGCTCGTCGACGAACGTCGCGACCCGCGCTCATCGTCGCGCAACGCCGCCCGCTATCTCAAACAGTTGTATGAAATCTATCACGACTGGTCGCTCGCCATCGCCGCCTACAACTGCGGCCCCGGCAACGTCAACAAAGCACTCCGTCGCGCCGGCGTAGACAACGAAGGCGCCGATGTGAAGAAAGATTTCTGGCAGATTTACGACTACCTCCCCGCCGAGACCCGCGGCTACGTGCCCGCCTTCATCGCCGCCAACTATGTGATGAACTACTACCGTCACCACGGCATCACGCCGACGGTGGTGAAACGCCAGCTCACCACCGACACCGTGATGGTAGACAAATACGTGCATTTCAATCAGATTGCCTCGGTGCTCAACCTCCCCGTTGAGGAAATCCGAATGCTCAACCCCCAGTTTCGCTCCGACGTAATCCCCGGCGACTATCATCCCTACGCCCTCACGCTCCCCACGCAGCAGTGTCTGAGCTACATCATGAGCGAGAAAAACATCCTCGACTATGACCGCGAACTCTATGCACGCCGCTCAAACGTCGAGCCGGGCGACAACACCGCTGCAAAGGCGATAGCCTATTCGTCGACGGGCGACGCCAACCTCTCGCTCGCCTCCGGACAAAGCGTCAACGCCGAGGCCAATCAGGAACTCGCCACGACGCAGGCCTCCGACAAAGTGGTGCGCCTCACCCACACCGTAGGCCGCGGAGAGAGTCTGCGCGACATCGCACGTCAGTATGGAGTTTCGGCCACCGACATCAAACGCTGGAACTCGCTGCGTGCCGGCAAAGTGAAGGAGGGCGACGAGCTTGTGATTGAAAAAGTGGAGCGCACCACACCCGAGGAAGTGCGCATAGTCTCGGCGCCGACGGTGACCGCCGTGCTCGACAACGTGGCTGCACAAGGCCGTCAGCAGCAGCAAGCGCAGCAGGCATCGGCCTCACAGCCTGAGAAACCGGCTCCTGCAAAGACCACGAAACCCGCCACAAACACCCAGCGCACCACCGCAGCCAAGACCACCACGCACAAAATCAAGCAGGGCGACACTCTCGCAGCTATCGCGCGCAAGTATGGCACCACCGTCGAAGCCATCCAGACAGCCAACGGCATGAAGAAAAACAACACCGCCATCCGTGCCGGCGAAACTCTGAAAATCCCTGCCAAGGGAGGCTCGACGTCAACCTCCAAGGCAAAGACTTCTTCCGGCTCGAAGGCCAAGAAAGCCTCGCGTCGCCGCCGCTGACACACGGGCGCCGGTGTATCATATTCACAAAATCGAGATTTCGCCCCCACTACACCTATGTGTAAGAGGGGCGAAATCGTCAAAGAGTCAATTATGATACATCCTCAAGCATCCCCGTTCGGCCGAAAGATGTTGTCAAAACGTGTTTTCTAACATATGCCGAAATTCGTTTTTTAGCAAAATCTTTCCTACATTTGCATCATCAAAGCGACGCGGCGGTTGCCGCGTCAGTGCAAATCATCAAAAAGTCTGTCACACTATGGATATAAATGCCATTCTCAACGGCCTTGAGGCCAAGCACCCCGGCGAAAAGGAATATCTCCAGGCCGTCAAAGAGGTTCTGATGTGCGTAGAGGATGTCTACAATCAGCACCCCGAATTTGAAAAAGCCAAAATCATCGAGCGCATGGTCGAGCCCGACCGCATCGTCACGTTCCGCGTCACATGGATTGACGACCGCGGCGAAGTGCAGAACAACATCGGCTACCGCGTGCAGTTTAACAACGCCATCGGTCCCTACAAGGGGGGCATCCGTTTCCATGCCTCGGTCAACCTGAGCATCCTCAAATTCCTCGGCTTCGAGCAGACGTTCAAGAACGCCCTCACCACGCTGCCCATGGGCGGCGCCAAGGGTGGCTCGGACTTCTCGCCCCGCGGTAAGAGCGAAGCCGAAATCATGCGCTTCTGTCAGGCCTTCATCCTCGGTCTGTGGAAAAACCTCGGTCCTGACCGCGACGTGCCCGCCGGCGACATCGGCGTAGGCGGCCGCGAAGTGGGCTACATGTATGGCATGTATAAGAAACTCGTCAACGAATGCACCGGCACGTTCACCGGAAAAGGCCTCAGCTTCGGCGGTTCGCGCATACGTCCCGAGGCCACAGGATTTGGCGCGCTCTACTTCGTGCAGAGCATGCTTGCAGCCAAAAACGACTCCATCGAAGGCAAGACCATCGCAGTCAGCGGCTTCGGCAACGTGGCCTGGGGCGCTACGCTCAAGGCAACCGAACTCGGCGCGAAAGTGGTGACCATTTCCGGACCCGACGGCTACATCTATGACCCCGAAGGCATCTCGACCAAGGAGAAAATCGACTACATGCTCTATCTGCGCGCCACCGGCGACGACGTCGTGGCTCCCTATGCCGAACAGTTCCCCGAGGCTACATTCTATCCCAACGAAAAACCGTGGGGTCAGAAGGTTGACATCGCCCTTCCCTGCGCTACGCAGAACGAAGTCGACGGCGAAGACGCCCGCCGTCTCGTCGACAACGGAGTGCTCCTCGTGGCCGAAGTGTCAAACATGGGTTGCACCCCCGAGGCCATCGACACCTTCATCAACAGTCGCACCACCTATGCCCCCGGCAAAGCTGTCAACGCCGGCGGCGTGGCCACTTCAGGTCTCGAAATGAGCCAGAACGCTGAACATCTCCAGTGGAGCGCCGAGGAGGTAGACGCCCGTCTGCACGAAATCATGCGCAACATCCACACCCAGTGTGTAGAGCACGGCACCGAGCCCGACGGATTTATCAACTACATGAAGGGCGCCAACATCGCCGGCTTCATGAAAGTGGCCGAGGCCATGATGGGCCAGGGCATCATCTGATAGCCCCCCGCTCGCAGTGGCAACCACTAATCAACTCTGACATCTTACTCACTAAAGGAGCACTGCCTTGCCCGACCTCGACGGCAGCAGGGGAGTGCTCCCTCTTTTTATTTTTCCCACGCATGCGAATAGGCTTCGACGGCAAGAAAGCCGTGTCAAACCTCACCGGCATAGGCAACTACAGCCGCGGCATCATCAACCTCACCGCTCTGGCGGGCAATGAGGCACTCGTCTACGCTCCCACCGAAGGCACCGAGAGGTGTCGCGCGGGGCTTTCTGATTCGCCCCTCATCACTTACCGCATCAGCGATTGCCGCAACGCCATGACGCGCGAATGGTGGCGCAACGCCGGAGTGTGCCGCGTCATAGCCGCCGACCGTCCCGACATTTTCCACGGTCTGAGCAACGAACTGCCTTTCGGCATAGAGAAAACCGGAGTGCGCAGTGTCGTGACCATCCACGATTTGATATTCCTGCGCCTGCCCCACACCTATCCTGCCCTCCAGCGCGCCATCCTGAAACGTAAGACACTCCATGCCTGCCGCGTGGCCTCGCGCATCATTGCCATCTCGGAGCGCACGCGCAGAGACATTGTCGAACTCTACGGCATCGACGAAAACAAAATCGAAGTAATCTATCAAGGGTGTCACGCGCTTTTCCATCAGGTGGCGCCCGAGGCGATGCGCGAGGAAGTGGCCGCCCACTACGACCTTCCGCCCCGGTATCTGATAAGTGTCGGCACCGTCGAAGAGCGCAAGAACCATGCCGCCATCATCGAAGCGCTGGCCAAGACCACGTCGCAGTTGCCGCTCGTCATCGTGAGCAAATCCACCCCGCTGCAAAGCCGCCTTGAGGAGCGCATTGCCTGCCTGGGGCTTACCGACCGCGTGAAATTTCTCAACTCAGTTCCCCTCGGCCACCTTCCGGCACTCTATCAGATGGCCACGGCCGCGCTCTACGTTTCGCGTTACGAAGGCTTCGGCATTCCCGTCATCGAAGCGCTCGCCTCAGGCATCCCTGTCGTGGCCGCCACAGGCTCCTGTCTCGAGGAGGCCGGAGGTCCCGGAGCCATCTACTGCGCTCCCGACGACATTGCCGCCATCGCCGCCGCCATAGACAGTCTGGCCGATTCTACCGAGCTGCGCGAGCAACTCGTCGAGCAGGGGCGCGCCCACATAGCACGTTTCTCGGCCGACACCCTTTCGGCCCGCATGGATGAGTTCTACCGCAAGGTGCTCGGTTGAACCATCACCCTCGCGAAAGCGTTATCATCACAGTCAGGCAACAAGGTTGCCGCGCCCACCCAAAACTGAAATTTTTATGAAGACATTTGAAGAAATTGGCGTAAGCGAACCGCTGCGCCGCGCGGTAGAGGAGCTCGGATTCGAGGCCCCCATGCCCATACAGGAACGAGTAATCCCCCGCCTGCTCGGCGATGCAAAAGACATAGTGGCCCTTGCCCAGACAGGCACAGGCAAGACAGCGGCTTTCGGATTGCCTCTTCTGCAACGTGTCGACCCTGACGAAAAACGTCCGCAGGCGCTCGTGCTCGCCCCGACGCGCGAGCTTTGTCTGCAAATCGGCTCCGACCTCGTAGACTTCTCGAAATACATCCCCGGCGTCAAGGTGCTTCCCGTCTACGGCGGGTCGAGCATCGAGAGTCAGATTCGTTCGCTCAAAGCGGGCGTGCAGGTCATCGTGGCCACCCCGGGCCGACTTATCGACCTCATCAAGCGCGGCGTGGTGAAACTCGACGACGTCAAGACCGTGGTGCTCGACGAGGCCGACGAAATGCTCAACATGGGTTTCCTCGACTCCATCGAAGAAATCCTCAAGCATGTGCCTGAAGACCATAAGACCCTGCTCTTCTCGGCCACCATGCCCAACGATATCCTCAAGATAGCCAAACGCTACATGAAAGATTACGAGGAAATCGTTGTAGGCTCGCGCAACGAGGGTGCCGAAAACGTGCGCCACATCTATTATATGGTCAACGCGCGCGACAAATATCTGGCGCTCAAACGCGTTGTAGACAACTCGCCCAACATCTACGGCATCGTGTTCTGCCGCACGCGCCGCGACACTCAGGAAGTGGCCGACGCCCTCATCAAGGACGGCTACAACGCCGAGGCGCTCCACGGCGACCTCTCGCAGCAGCAGCGCGACATCGTGATGAAGAAATTCCGCGACCGCGTGGTGTCGCTTCTCGTGGCCACCGACGTAGCCGCCCGCGGTCTCGACGTCGACTCGCTCACCCACGTCATCAACTTCGGTCTGCCCGAGGACACCGCCGTCTACACCCACCGCTCGGGACGTACGGGCCGCGCCGGCAAGAGCGGCGTCTCGATAGCCATCATCCACTCGCGCGAGCGCGGCCGTCTGCGCGAAATCGAACGCATCATCGGCAAGAAATTCGAGCGCAAGGACGTGCCTACCCCCGAGCACATCATCGAGAAACAGCTCTACAATCTGGCCGACCGTCTGGAGCGCGTCAAGGTCAACGAAGACGAGATAGCCCGCTACCTGCCCGGCATCTCGCGCAAGCTCGAATGGCTCAGCGAGGACGACCTGCTCAAACGCGTCATCTCGCTCGAATTCAACCGCTTGCTCAACTACTACAAGGATGCCCCCAAAATCGACTTCATCGACGCCAAGCCCGAAAAAGAGCGCAAGGGCGGCAAGGGCAAGCGTTTCGAGAGCGACGGCGACAAAGACCGCCGCGTGGCCGAGCCCGGCATGGAGCGCATCTACATCAACCTCGGCAAACGTGACGGCTTCTATGCCGGAAACCTCATTGACATGCTCAACAAACTCGTGCAGGGCAAGAGGGTAGACGTAGGCCGCATCGACCTCATGCCCGGCTACTCGCTTTTCGACGTCAAGAAGGCCGACGCCCGCAAAGTGGTGGGCGCGCTGACCGGCGCGGAATTCGTGGGCAAGCGCGTCCACGCCGAGATAGCCGACGCCACGCGCGACTACGCCCGCATAGCCGAGAAGAAACGCAAGTAGCGTGGCCCCCCGCTCAGGCCCGACGGGCATGGGCGCTGAGGCTTCACCCCAAAACATCCACATACACGCTGTCGCATCAAGGCCCGGTAGCCCCGGCCGTTGCGGCGGCGTGTTGACAATCAACAGATTTCACTCCATACGTCAAACTGCCGCTTCCCGCCATAACGATTAGTTTAGTTAAATTTCCTTTAGCAGTATGAAAAAACAGCTGAATTTTTAGGAAAATAGCGCGAGAAGTTGTAACTTTGACAACAAATTTGGTAAAAAGAATGGCTGGCAATCTTCAGCAACGCATTGACAGAATCACGTCGAAAGCCGCGATAATAGCTGAACGCTACGCGCTTATGGTCAAGGCCAAGGCCGAGGCCGACCGGCGCATAGCCGACCTCGAACGCGAAAACCGCGAGCTCTGGCAGGAAGTGGCTAACCGCGACGCACAGCTCGAAGAGATGCGCATCGCCTCGGCTCTCGCGCCCGACCACCACAATGTAGAGGAAGCCCGCAATCTGCTCACCGAATTAGTGCGTGAAATCGACAAGTGCATTAAGCAATTAAGCATTTGACATTCTATCTCTCCGCTCTCTGATGTCTGACAATATCACAAACATAACAATTCGTCTGGCCGACCTGCCGCGTATGCCCTACAGAGCCGCGCAGTCGCAGATCGAAACCATCCGCAAGGCCGAGAATGCCATCAACGAACTCTGGAACAAGTGGACGCGTCTGGACGAATTCAGCGACAAATCGTCGGCCGAAGTGCTCGCAATGGTGACCTTCAGGTTTGCCAACCTTTACTACAGCACTCTCGAAGCCTCGCAGAACCTCGACACGGTGCTCGAAGAAGTCGAAGCCTCGTTTGACGACATTCTGCACGCCGACCTCCGCACCTCGCAGGAGGCGCGCGAGACCCGCGACGATGCGTCAGCTGCCGCCGCCCCTTCAGCCGAGCCGGTTGCCGACTGAACTCCGCCGTGACTCATCGTCGCGACGCGTTTCCCCCGATTACGGTTTCCCGGCCTCGCCCCACCTCCCTACGCCGCCCCCGTCTGCTCAGTCAGGCGGAAAGTTCATATTTTCTCACTCAGCGAAATCATTTCACGCATGCCCCCAGGCGGAAAGCTCCGGCTCTACCGCCCGCAGGTCGTGTGTGACTTTTTTTATACCCGTATCGCAATAGAAAGCACAATTTAACTCCCACATATATATCTAAATACACCTTATGTTATCTACACCCGCAATCATCGCCCTCGTCATCGGCGCCCTCGTCATCGGCGCCTGTGGAGCCGTCGGTATCCTGCTGGCTGTGCAGCGCTCCACGGGGCGTTCGCGTGCCAAGACCATCGTCGACGAAGCCAACAAAGAGGCCGAGGTGATAATGAAAAATAAAATCCTCGAAGCACGTGAGCAGGAGTTGCGCATCACTTCAAAGGCAGAGCGCGAAGCCGCCCAGCGCATGCAGCGCATCCAGGGCGACGAGCAGAAGCTCAAGCAGCGCCAGAATCAGCTCAACCAGCAGCAGAGCGAGAACGCCCGCGCCCGCAATGAGATTGAGCAGCAGCGCCGCAACCTCGACAACGACGCGGCCAAACTCGAAGAAGACCGCCGTCAGCTCGAAAGCCTCGAACGCACTGCCCGCGAGACGCTCGAACACATCTCGGGCATGTCGTCTGACGAGGCTCGCGAGAAGCTCATCGACAGCCTGCGCGACGAAGCCAAGACCGCAGCCGCAGCCTACATCCACGACATCATGGACGAGGCCAAGCTGACAGCCAACAAGGAGGCCAAGCGCATCGTGGTGCAGAGCATCCAGCGTCTTGCCACGGAGACCGCCATCGAAAACTCCGTCACCGTCTTCCACATAGACTCCGACGAAATCAAGGGCCGCATCATCGGTCGCGAGGGTCGCAACATCCGTGCCCTCGAAGCCGCCACAGGCATCGAAATCATCGTCGACGACACCCCCGAGGCTATCGTCCTCTCGGGCTTCGACCCCGTGCGCCGCGAGATTGCCCGCCTGGCTCTCCATCAGCTCGTCAGCGACGGCCGCATCCACCCCGCACGCATCGAGGAAGTGGTGGCCAAGGTGCGCAAGCAGATTGAGGAAGAAATCGTCGAGACCGGCAAACGCACTGCCATCGACCTCGGCATCCACGGTCTGCACCCCGACCTCATCCGCATGGTAGGCAAGATGAAATACCGCTCGTCTTACGGACAGAACCTTCTGCAGCACGCCCGCGAGACGGCCAACCTCTGCGCCATCATGGCCTCGGAACTCGGTCTCAACGCCAAGAAGGCACGCCGTGCAGGTCTGCTCCACGACATCGGCAAGGTGCCCGACGAAGAGCCCGAACTGCCCCACGCACTGCTCGGCATGAAGCTCGCCGAAAAGTATAAGGAGAAGCCCGATGTGTGCAACGCCATCGGTGCCCACCACGATGAAATAGAGATGACCTCGCTCCTCGCCCCCATCGTGCAGGTGTGCGACGCCATTTCCGGTGCCCGTCCCGGCGCCCGCCGCGAGATTGTCGAGGCCTACATCAAGCGTCTCAACGACCTCGAGCAGCTCGCCCTCTCCTATCCCGGTGTGGTCAAGACCTATGCCATTCAGGCCGGCCGCGAACTGCGCGTCATCGTAGGTGCCGACAAGATTGACGACAACGAAACCGAAAAACTCTCCAACGAGATAGCACGCCGCATTCAGGATGAACTGACCTATCCCGGTCAGGTGAAAATCACCGTCATCCGTGAGACTCGCTCCGTAAGCTACGCCAAATAATCGCGCCGCCCATGGGATGCTGTAAAGACAAGAAAGGCTGTCCCCGAGGCAATCTCCAGTGTTTCAACTACCTGGAAGACATCCCCGGCGGATATGCCGACTTTGACATCGTCGAGGTGCAGTTCAAGAACACCCGCAAGGGCTACTACCGCTGCCCTCCGGAGCTGGAAGTGGCTAAGGGCGACATGGTGGCCGTCGAGGCTCAGCCGGGTCACGACATCGGTCAAATCACCATGACCGGCAAGCTTGTGCAGCTGCAGATGAAGCGTGCGGGCATCAAGAACGAGGCCGAAATCCGCAAGGTGTTCCGCCTCGCCCGCCCCGCCGACCTCGAAAAGTATGAAGAGGCCAAAGCTCGCGAGAACGACACGATGATTCGTGCCCGCAAGATAGCCGACTCGCTTCATCTCAACATGAAGATTGGCGATGTGGAGTATCAGGGAGACGGCAACAAGGCCATCTTCTACTACATTGCCGACGAGCGCGTCGACTTCCGCCAGCTCATCAAGGTGCTCGCCGACACATTCAAGGTGCGCATCGAGATGAAGCAGATTGGAGCCCGTCAGGAAGCGGGACGCATCGGCGGCATCGGCTCGTGCGGCCGTCCGCTCTGTTGCGCGTTGTGGATGACCAACTTCGTGTCGGTAGGCACCGCCGCCGCCCGTTATCAGGACATTTCGCTCAATCCACAGAAGCTCGCCGGGCAGTGTGCCAAGCTCAAGTGCTGCCTCAATTTCGAGGTGGACGCCTACATGGAGAGCGTCAAGCAACTCCCCCCGCGCGAGGTGAGACTCGAGACGGCCGACGCCACGTGGTTTCACTTCAAGACCGACATTTTCAAGAAGGAAATCACCTATTCGTCGGAAAAGAACATGGCGGCCAACCTCGTCACCATCGACGCTGCCCGCGTCTTTGAAATCATCGAGATGAACCGCCGCGGCGAACGTCCGCTGCAACTGTTGCGCGACAGCGACGTCGAAGCCAAGGCGAACGCCACGGCCAAGGCCAAACCGATTGATCTCGCCGCGCAAGACGACCTCACCCGCTTCGACAAGAGCAAGAAGAAGAAAAAGAAGAAGTCGAAAGCTCAGGGCGCTCCCGCCGGAGCCGACGCGACAAACGCCTCCGCTCCCGAGCAGAAGGCAGCCGAGCAGAAGGCCGATGCCCCTGACCGTCAGCAGCAGCGCAAGCAGCGCGACCGTAAGGAGAAAGCGCAGGGCGGCGAGGGCAATCAGAAAGCCCCGAAGACCGCCGGCGAGCCTCAAGGCAACCGTCAGCCGAAGGGCGACCGTCCCGACCGTCAGCGCCAAAAGAAGCGCCAGCCGTCAGCCGACAAGCCCAAGACTCCGCAGCAGCCTCAACAGCCGTCGCAGCCGCAGCCCGCTCCGGCGCGTCTGCCGAAGGCTTTCAGAGGCGAGGAGTAGACTTGCTTCTCACCACTGTAACACTCTACCGCGTGGAACGCCCGCAAGCATCACTTGCCGAGGCTTCCGCGCGGTTTGCCATTTCTCATCACCCGCTTAGGCAAGTTTAACACCCCGCGGTTTGGCCACGTGGCGGTTAATGACTACCTTTGCACAGTCGAAAAACAAACTACACACGAATGAAATTCCTTGCTAAAGTTATAGCTATAGCTGCCCTCGTGCTGACTCTCCTTGCCTCGTGCGGCCGCGGCCGTCGCAGCTACAGCGGGTGGGAAACCCTCCCGGAGCGTGGCTGGGCCTACGGCGATACGGTGAAACTCAACGTGCTCAACCCGAAGCTCACCGACAACGATTCCACTCTCGACGGCTCGACGCTGCTTCTGGGATTGCGCCACGGCTACGATTATCCCTACTCAAACATCTGGCTTGAAGTGTCGTTTCACACCGACTCGCTCCACTACATGCGCGACACTGTCAACATTCGCCTGGCCGACATCTACGGGCGCTGGCTCGGAAAAGGTTTCGGGGCCAACTATCAGACTGAAGTGCCCCTTGCGACAAATACCCGCGTCGACCTCACGCGAGAGGTGTCGGTGCGTCACATCATGCGTGTCGACACACTCCGTGGTCTCATCGACATAGGCATCGAGGTGCGCTGACGAATTGTTCACCGCGTCAGCGGCGTAAATCGGAAAGTGGCTTTGAGCAGAGGGAAATCGAGGGTGAGCAATCGCGGCGACTCAGACAGAGTGGCGAAATTCTCGTCGGCCTGCACGTTGAATGTCGCGTCATACCACGTCAGTGTGTACGAATTTTCCAATCCCGGTGTAGGAGTCAGCGTGCCTTTCAACATGTAAGGCTCCCATCCGTCAGGATTGATTTCAGCGCCTCCGAGATAGACGATATCGAAGCGGGAAGCGTCATTGCTGTTGCGCACCACCGCCAAAGTATAGCGACCTCCCGGTCGTGCATAGTCAGGCTCGTTCGTGCGGTCGAGATAGGTCCATTTCCCCTCGATGGATGCTGTCGGCGAAGCGAGACGTTCTTCAAGTGTTTCTTTATTCCATCCCGAGGCGAGAGCTTTTTGCGGCAGGGGTGAGACGCGCCCCGCTATCATAGTGGCCTCGGCGCGGGTGTTGGCCGTGACATGCGCCGCCACAGGTGAGAATGCACCGCCCAATTCCACGGAGGCTATCTCCTGATTTTCTTCGCAGCCTCCCGACACGCTCACGCGCCCGGAAGATGTCTCGCAGACCACGGAGATGAGGTTGAAGCCCTTCGGGTCGGAGCTGAATGCCCCGCTGACAGTCCGGCTCAAAGTCGTGCCGTCGGCCTCGATTTCTACGGCCATGCGGCGGTCGGTCGAGTCAAAGTCGTCGAGCAGGAGCCGTGGCGTGACGCTCAGCTCTCGCCCTGCGGAGTCGGTCAGAACGACTCGCCACCATTGCCGCGACTCGCCTACCATGGGCGACACTTTCGTCAGCCACACGCGAGCCTGCACGAGGCAGCGGCCACCCTGCGCACCGGGCAGTGCGAGGGTAAGCGTGTCGGCAGCGGCCAGGGGCGCGGGCAGAGTGGGGTAGTAGACGGTCGTCTCGCCTATGCCATGCCCTGCAATCTGCTGCGCGGCCACAAGCGCGATGCCGGCCATGATGTTTCGGATGTGTCGCATTTTGGTGACGGGTCGGGACGTTTCGGTTAGCGTTTGTCGGAATTGCCCTCGTAATAGTTGATGAACGCGCGGTTGACGAGTCTCGTGCCCCCGGGAGTGGGGTAGTCGCCCGAGAAATACCAGTCGCCGGGAGTGTCGGGCGTCGCGTCGCGTTGGCCTTCGAGCGTCTGATAGATGATGTCGACTTCGGCGTTAATCGAACCGTCGGCCGTAAGCATTTCCACGATTTTGCGAGAGATATCTTCCTGTGTGAACGGTGCGTAGACAGCCTTCACGCAGTTGCGCAACTCGATGTCGAGCACATTCTCCTGCGCCTGACACGCCTCGTAGGTCTCGCGCAACACGTGGTCCATGCCCCTTTCCTTGAGCAGTGCCACTGCGGCGCGGAATGCGATAAACTCGCCCATGCGCGACATGTCAATGCCGTAGTAATCAGGGTAGCGCACCTGCGGCGATGACGACACAACGACGATTTTTGCCGGGTGCAGACGGTCGAGCATCTTGAGGATTGACTGTTTGAGCGTGGTGCCGCGCACTATCGAGTCGTCTATCACCACCAGTTTGTCGACATTGTTTTCAATGATGCCGTAGGTGACGTCATAGACGTGGGCGGCGAGGTCGTTGCGCGCCTCGCCCTCGGCAATGAACGTGCGCAGTTTGATATCCTTGATGGCCACTTTCTCCACCCGCAGGCGGTGAGACATGATTTCTGCAAGACGTTCGGCCGTCAGCTCGCCCTGCTCTTGCGCGCGCAGTATCCGTTGCTGTTTCATGCGCGAAAGCTCATCTTCGAGTCCGCCCACCATGCCGATAAACGCCACTTCGGCCGTGTTGGGGATAAACGAGAACACCGTGTGGTCGAGGTCGCCACCGATGCTCTTCATGATGGCCGGCACGACGTTGCGCCCCAGCGCTTTGCGCTCGCGGTAGATGTCGGCGTCGCTGCCGCGCGAGAAATAGATGCGTTCAAACGAGCACCTCCGGTTTTCTGCCTCGCCAAGCACGTCGGTCACTTCGACGTTGCCCCCTTTGGTCACGATGATGGCAGAGCCGGGACGCAGTTCGCTGACGGCACGCCGCGGCACGTCCATCACCGTCTGGATGACGGGACGCTCCGAGGCCACTACCACCACCTCGTCGTCGGCATAATAGAAAGCCGGGCGTATGCCGTGACGGTCGCGCAGCGCGAAGATGTCGCCCGACCCTGTCGCGCCGCATATCACGAAACCTCCGTCCCATTCAGGCGCCGTGTGTGCCAACACGCGCTTCATGTTGAGATTGTCTTCGATGAGGTAGGTGAGCCGCGGGTCGTCCGTTGTGTCGCGATACTGGCGGTAGATACGGTGGTTTTCCTTGTCGAGCGCCTCGCCGAGTTGCTCGAGCAAAATGACGGTATCTGAATAGATGCGCGGATGCTGTCCGTGGCCGACGACGCGCTCAAACACGGTGTCGACGTTGGTCATATTGAAGTTGCCGCACATCAGCAGGTTGCGTGACCTCCAGTTGTTGCGTCTCAGGAAGGGGTGGCAATATGAAATGCCGCTCTTGCCGGTGGTAGAGTAGCGCAGGTGGCCCATATAGATTTCGCCGATGAAAGGCGCGTAGAGTTCCACTTCTCCCGGTGTCATCGCGGCGATGTCGGCTTCGTCTACCTTCTTCTTTACGGTCTCGAAAATCTCCTGAATGGCATCCTTGCCGAGGGCGCGCTCGCGGTAGACATACTCGTTGCCGGGACGCGCGTGCATCTTCACCACTCCTATGCCCGCCGCCTCTTGCCCGCGGTTGTGCTGCTTTTCCATCAGCAGGTAGAGCTTGTTGAGGCCGTAGGCATACGTGCCATACTTTTCCTTGTAGTAGCTTAACGGTTTGAGAAGGCGTATCATTGCCACGCCGCATTCGTGCTTGAGAGGTTCCATGCTTCTTGAGATGAAGGCTAAGTACTTAAACGTGTCCGGCCTCTGCGGCTCGTGGTGAGCCGGTCAGAGGCCGGTGTTGGGTTCGGTGTTTCTATCGTTTCTGTTGTGCAAACAGTTGCTTTTCTTTTTCTTTGGCTGCGTTGACGCTTGCCGGATTTTTTGCGTCGATGCCATACTTCGACGCCGGAGGGATGACGAGTTTCATGCCTTGCTTGAGGTCGTCGGGACTCTTGAGCTTGTCTCGGTTTTCCTCGAAGATATACACCCAGAAACTTTTCTCGCCATAGTGCTTCTTGGCCATCTTGGCAAGATTGTAGTTGGGTTGCACCACTTCTATCACGGCTTTCTCATCAGTCGCTGCGGCTGCCGGAGCGGCTTGCGCTTCAGGCTGCGGAGTGCTTTCTTCCTGAGCCGCAGGCGCGGTCTCGGTTGAGTCGGCACTTTCAGCGGGCTGCTCTTCCGTCACCGTGTCGGGCGTGGATACGTTATACAAATCTTCGATTCCTATATTCTCTTCCACCACAGGTGCATACGTCACTTCTTTGTTTTCAATTATGCCCATGGCAAAGTAGGTGATGCAGGCGCCTAACGCCAGACCTACGAGAAGACCAATGAACACGCCCAAACCGAAACCCGGGCCGTCGGAACGGCGATTTTCCGTCGGGCCGACCATCAGCTCCTCATCTTCTTCAAGCGAGTCGTCGGTGGTCGCGGGAGTCTCCTCAACCGCAGCAACGGCGGCAACGGCAGCGGAGGTGTCGGCAGCCTCGTCATCGTTTGCTTTTTCGAGATTGATGGGAGCTGCAGGCGTAAACGTCGGGGGTGCGGGAGGCGTCGGCATTTCAACCTTCTCAGCCTCCGCGGGTTTCACCTCTGCAGGAGCTTCCGGCGTCTCGGCAACGGCCTCAACCTTCTCAGCCTCTGCGGGTTTCACCTCAGCTGGAGCTTGCGGCGTCTCGGCAATCGTCTCATCCTTCTCAACCTCCGCCGGTTTCACCTCTGCGGGCGCTTCCGGCGTCTTGGCAACGGCCTCAACCGCCTCGGTCTCCGCAGGTTTCACCTCTGCAGGTGCTGCCGGCGTCTTGGCAATCGTCTCAACCGCCTCTGTCTCCGCCGGTTTCACCTCATCGGGTGCTACCGGCGTCTCGGCAACGGTCTCAACCGCCTCTGTCTCCACAGGTTTCTCCTCAGCGGGAGCTGTCGGAGTCTCAACAATCACCTCTGTAACCTCAGCCGCGCCGACAGTAGTTTCAGCAACTGTCTCCTCATCGGCAGGCTCAATCGTTTCGGGTGTCGCGGCAACCTCCACAACCTCTTCGGTGCTTTCGGCTGCGTCAACCGGTGTTTCCTCTACGGCGACAACTGTATCAGGGGCAGCTACGTCTACATGAGTGCCAACACCTTCGAGAGCCTCCTCGGTGATGTCGTCGCTTATCACCTCGGGCTCAAACTCGGCAAACGGAGCGTTGAGCCACGCGGCCAAGTCGGCATCGGGCGTAAACGTCACGGGGTTGTCGGCGTTCGAGGCATCCACCTCAAACTCGCCGAGGCCCTTGATTTTCAGCCGTTCGCCGCTCATCAGTGTCTGCGCCGCAACGTCGAAAAACGCCTTGATGAATAGTTCTGCCGACGCAAGCGACACTCCGGCCTGTTGCGAAAGCAGTCGGGCTATCTGCCCTACGGGAATTTTTTCGTTCATCGTGTGATTTTTTTGCGGAGTACGACACTCGGAGCGAAGCTCATTCTGATGGCCGGGGGCACGAGGGTGCGCGCGCCCGTGGTTTCGTCGGTCACTATCTGCTCGTCGGTTTTCACCGTCGAGAATGTGCCGAATCCGGGAAGTGCGGCCGAGTCAAGCTCGCTCCCGATGGTGCGCAACACGCCCGTCAGGCTGTCGACGAGTGTCGCGGCTTGTTCGGCCGGACACCCCATGCGTTCAGCCAGGCGGCTGACAAAGGTCTTGTGGTCCATATCGCTGTGAGGGTAGGGGAGGGGTTAGGCCTGTGGGCCGTGATTAATAGTTGCGGGCAAAGAGCACTCGGCGTTCCGACGGACGGCCGGTCACCATGCACACTCCGGGCGTCGGGTCGCCGTCAAACGGGATGCAACGTATCGTGGCCTTCGTCTCTTCCTTGATTTTCTCCTCTGTTTCGGTCGTGCCGTCCCAGTGGGCAAGGATGAAGCCGCCCTTCTCGATTTCTTTCTTAAACTCTTCGTAGGTGTCGACGGTGCGCGTCATTTCGGCGCGGTGGTCGACTGCCTTCTTGAAGATGTTGGCCTGAATATCTTCGAGCAGATTCTTGCAATACTCAGCTATGCCTTCGAGGGGTGCATAGTGCTTCTCGAGGGTGTCGCGGCGCATCACTTCCACCTCGCCCTTGGCGATGTCGCGCGCGCCGATGGCCAGACGCACGGGCACGCCCTTGAGCTCGTAGTCGGCAAACTTGAAGCCGGGGCGCTTGTTGTCGGCGTCGTCAAACTTCACGCTGATGCCGAGCGCGCGCATCTGCTTCACGATGGGTTCTACCACGGCGGCTATCTCGCCGCGCTGGTCGTTGTTCTTGTAGATGGGGATTATCACCACCTGAATGGGTGCCAGGTGGGGAGGAAGCACCAGACCGTTGTCGTCGGAGTGGGTCATGATGAGCGCGCCCATCAGACGGGTCGACACACCCCACGACGTGGCCCACACATATTCGGGCTTGTTCTCGCGGTTCACGTAAGTCACGTCGAATGCCTTGGCGAAGTTCTGTCCGAGGAAGTGCGACGTGCCGCTCTGCAGCGCCTTGCCGTCCTGCATCATGGCCTCGATGGTCAGTGTCTCCACAGCGCCGGCAAATCGCTCGTTGGCGCTCTTCTTACCCTTGATGACGGGCACTGCCATGTAGTTTTCGGCAAAGTCGGCATACACGTTAATCATGTGCTGCGTCATTTCCCAAGCCTCTTCCGACGTGGCGTGAGCCGTGTGGCCCTCCTGCCAAAGGAATTCGGCGGTGCGCAGAAACAGACGGGTGCGCATCTCCCAACGCATCACGTTGGCCCACTGGTTGATGAGCAGGGGCAGGTCGCGATACGAATGTATCCAGTTGCGGTAGGTGTTCCAGATGATGGTCTCCGAGGTCGGACGGATGATGAGCTCTTCTTCAAGGCGTGCCTCGGGGTCAACCACGACACCCGACCCGTCAGGTGCGTTCTTCAGGCGGTAGTGGGTCACCACAGCACACTCTTTGGCAAACCCCTCGACGTGGTCGGCCTCGCGAGAGAGAAACGATTTCGGGATGAGCAGGGGGAAATATGCGTTTTGCACGCCCTGTTCCTTAAACATGCGGTCGAGCGTCTGCTGCATCTTTTCCCAGATGGCATAGCCGTAGGGTTTGATTACCATACAGCCGCGCACAGCCGACTGCTCGGCCAAATCGGCTTTGAGTACAAGGTCGTTATACCACTGCGAATAATTTTCGCTTCGTTTGGTCAGGTCTTTGAGTTCTGCCATTATATATAAATATATGTAGGTTTCCGATTAAGATTGTTTTACGAACTGCAAATTTACACAAAATTTGCGAAACTTCCGCCACCGCAGCGCTTAAAAAAATTCGCGCCGCTCATCACGCCCTCAGAACAGTAGCGCGCGCAACCCGCTGAACAGTCCGACGGCCCCCATCAGCATCAGCACCGAAGCAATGATTTTGTTAATCAGCCATAGCGAACGCATGTTGAAATGATGACGCACCTTGTTGACAAACCACGTCACCATAAACCACCAGCCCAACGCGCCGCCGGCTATCGCCACATAGCCCGCCGTCTTGTGCCACCACTCGTAGCAAGTGGCCTGAAACGTAAATCGCGCAAACAGGCCGATAATCAGGAACAGTATCAGAGGATTGGAGAAAGTCAGCAGGAAGCCCGACGCGAAATCGCGCCACGGTGCCATCGGCCGGAGCGCCCGCGGCGTAATCGACCTCGACGGATTCGACCCGAATAGATACCCCGCGTAAATCAGGAGCACCACCGACCCTAACACCTGAAGCAGATGCTGATGGCTCTCGATGAAATCCGTCACAAACGACAGCCCGAGCCCCACCAGCAGACAGTAAGTCACGTCGCTCAGCGCAGCCCCGATGCCCGTGTAAAACGCCGGCCATCTTCCTCTGATAAGCGTGCGGCGGATTATCAGCATCCCTATCGGACCCATCGGCGCCGAAACCAGAATGCCTATCACAAGACCGCTGAACACTATTTCCAGAAGAAGGCTCATAATTAGTGCAAAGTTACGAATTTTTTTCTACCCCCGCAAAACATTCCCTTCCCACTTCTCCCTGCACCCTTCTCCCTGCTCAAAACTCCGGAAACCCCTCCGTCACGATAATCGTATCGCCCGTCACCAGCAGCGCCGACACATCCGCCAGCCCGTCAAACATCATCCGCGCCGAATCCGGGCTCAGCGCCATCGCCGCCGTTGCATAAGCATCCGCAAGCATCGCCGACGGTGCCACAACAGTTGCCGACAGCAGACGCGTCTCCGCAGGATAGCCCGTCACCGGCGAAATCGTGTGCCAGCGTTTCCGTCCCTCCGCATCCTTGTGATGATTGCGGTAATTGCCCGACGTCGCCACACCGCAATCCGTCAGCCTCACCACAGCCAGACGCTCCCTCACAAGCATCGTGTCGTTCTCCACCGGAGCCTCTATCATAATGCTCCACGGCCCGCGCCGCGGACTCTGACCGCTCATCGCAATCTCACCCCCAATCTCCACCATGTAATCCTCCACGCCATTCCGCCTCAGCATCTCGCCCACGGCGTCACACCCGTAGCCCTTCGTGATAGCCGAAAAATTATACTCCGTCTCGGCATGAGGCCCCACGAGACACCCCGCCTCATCCACGCGGCACCCCGCGATGCCCACACGGCTCAGCGCCGAATCTATCATCTCCTGCGTCGGAGCCCCCGCCCCGCTCTTGTAGCCGAATCCCCAGAGATTAATCAGAGGCGACACCGTCGGGTCAAAAGCCCCGAACGAACGCCTGTTCACCTCCTGCGACCCCCTCAACACCGTCAGCAGCCGCCCGTCGGCCGCCACACGCTCCCCACGGTTGATACGCGCCACAAGCGAACTGTCGCAAAACGGCGACAGCGACAGCTCCACACTCCGCATAGCCGCACGAATCGAATCATGCAAATCCCTGTCGGCCCTGTAACTGATATGATAAAACGTATTCCACGTCTGTCCCGACGCCTCGCGATAGCTCTTCGGACGGCCACACCCCGCCACAGCCAGCAATGCCGCCGCAGCCATCACTATAAAAAATAACCTGTAGATTTTCATATTCCGATAGAAATTACTATCTTTACAAACGCAAACCCCCTCCCCCTTATTATTAAAGGTCGAAGGAAAAATCTAACCCTCTTACACACCCGTTATGAAAAAAGCATATCTCTTCCTCGCCGACGGCTTTGAAGAAATCGAAGCCCTCGCCACAATCGACATCCTCCGCCGCGGAGGCGTCGACGTCACTTCAGTATCCATCAACCCCACCGCCACCGTCACCGGCGCACACTCCATCACCGTCACCGCCGACACCCTCCTCACATCACTCCCCGACACCCTCCCCGATGCCGACATGCTCATAGCCCCCGGAGGAATGCCCGGCGCCAAAAACCTCGCCGACAACCCCCGCGTCTGCGCCTACTTCAAAGCCCAGAACGCCGCCTCACGCCACGTCGCCGCCATCTGCGCCGCCCCCGCCGTACTCCTCGCGCCCCTAGGCATCCTCAACGGCCGTCACGCCACTGCCTACCCAGGCTTCGAACAAGGTCTCATCGCCGGCGGAGCCATCCACACCTCCGACCGCGTAGTCACCGACGCACACCTCATCACCGCCAACGGCCCCTCATCAGCCATCCCCTTCGGCCTCGCATGCCTCAGCGCCCTCACCACCCCCGACAC
>JAIDCC010000047.1:2807-6679 GCA_029056055.1 Duncaniella sp. | reverse complement strand
CCCCCGATTCCTCTGATTCCTCTGATTATCCCCCTGGCCACTCATTCATACATCACCCCCAGCGAATAGTCATCCCTCGCCAAGAGCCCCTTCTCGTAAAGTCCCCTGAGCCACTTCCGGCAATAGCGCTCGTCATGCGCCGCCTTTCGCAGCTTGCCCGCCACCTCCTTCTCAAATCTGAACGGCGGCAGTCCCATTGCGTTCTTGACAAAATTGCTGTTCTTCGACCCCGCCGCCGCGGCTGCCTCGATTTCCGCCCCAAACTCTTCCCGACGCGATAGCTCATACATCATTAGTATGTAATGGGCCAACGCATCGCTCGCCACGAATACCAACTCCTCGCCGCCGAGTCTGAAACTGCCTCCCTTAAAACCCGCCGCGTCCAGTTCGTCCTTGCAATTTATCAGATAGGGTGCGCGGTTGAAGTCTTTCAGCGCCGTAAATGAATGCCGCAGCCTCTTGGTGGCATAGTCGTAGCAGAACACCACAGTGTCGCCATACGCCATCCATCGGCACTCGCCGTCGTCGCCCCGCCACACGGCGGCGAGGGTCGCAAACGACCCTTCGTCATAGAATTTGTCAAGAAACATGCCCCCCTGGCGCTTCGCCGCCTCTTCCGCTCTGTTGTAAAACCGTTCCCATATCGAGCCTATCCACGCGTCGAGCTGCCCCGCGCTCTCTATCGCGGCTTTGGGGAGGTGCTTCACCAGATACCTCGACCATCGGTCGGCAAACAGTCCGCCCCCTCCCGCGCCGTCCGACACGGCTATCATGTTGCGTCTGGCCACGGCGGCGTCCTCGTTGACGGCGCGCCGTTCGAATTTTCCTATGCTGATGCTTCTCGTCTTTGTCATTGTGCTGTGTTGATGTTGGTCGGGGTTCCTATGTCCATGAGTCTGATGAGTGTCGACATGTCGGCATTGACCGCCATGGCCGAGTGGCGCACCGCGGGGTCGGTGTTCTTAAATCGGCAGATTTCTTCATTGTAGCGCAGCGGCAGCATGCTCGACAGGTCGAAGAGGTCTTCGGCATAGCGGTCGCCGTCGAGTTCGGCTTTCGATTTCGGAAACGAAAGGCTCTCCTCGTCGCTCGGCGAAATGTGGATGTTGAAGAGCAGCACGTTGCCGTCGTTCGTAAACATTGATTTCAATTCGTTGGCTTTCTGCTGCACTTCGTCTCTCGACGCGCCGTTGTAGTGTCCGTCGGTGATGTGTATCACCGTGGGCGGGTAGCAGTCTTGGTCGTGATGCGCCTCCATCCATTTCTCGAGCAGTCGTCCGGCATGGGCGAAAGCTGCGTGGAAGTGGGTCCACGAGCCTGTATGCCGCGCCTCTATCCATTGCACCTTCTCCACCTCTTTCACCACCACTCCCCTGCGCGTTCGCTTCTCTTCTTTCACCATGATGCGCTTCAGCGGATTGTTAAGCAGCTCTTCGGGCGTCACGAAGTCGCGCCCCGCGAGCGCTCCCTCCCACGCGCTATACGATGTCTCGCCATACCCCACCACGGCTATATCGAAGTAGTGTCTCACTTCGGGGTGATGGATGCAGCGGAACACGAGCTCGTTTATCTGGCTGTTCACGATGCGCGCCACGGCTTCGGCCATGCTCATCGTCTCGCCTCCGAGCGTCGTGGTGCTTCCCATGCTCACCGAGTGGTCCACAAGGAAAATGAAGGCCGTCGGCGTGGCGCGGGTTATCTGCGCCGTGTAGGGCGTCTTGCTCTGCATCTTTTTGGTCTGCGCGGGCAGCGTGATGCCGAAATTGCCGATGTTGAGTATCCTGTCGAGCGGTATGAAATTCTTCACGAGCACTTCGGCCTGAAAATACGGTTGCTCCTCGGCGGCGAGGTCGAAATGCTTCCTCGCTTTCACCGAGTCAAAGTGTATCTTTTTGAAGTCGTCAAACCCGCCCCCTACGTTGCTCCCGGTGCGTGTGGCGTTGCGGTCGGCAAATCGCGTCTCGCTGTCATAAATCACCTCCGGGTCGATTTCGAGCACCACCGGGTTGGTGATACGCCCGTCGTTCATCGCCGCATACATCATCGGATGCTCGGTCGTGAAACTCAGTCTGACGTAGTGTTGCAGGTTGGCGCGCCGGTCGAGCGATTTCGACAGTTCGCCCCCTCCCGGCTTCGCCACCCTGATGCCCTTCGCCTCGCAGTCTGCCCACGAATAGAGCCCTCCCTTCTCGATTATCGACTCCAGATTCTCACGGTCGGTGAAGTGATAGAGTTTCTTAATGTTGTGGAAATCCACAAGCTCCTTAAAAGACAGGTAATTATCTCGTCTTGCCATTGTCGTGTTAGTGTTGTTTTTTTGTTAGCCTTCGGTTGCCCGAGTCCTCTGATTACTCTGATGCCTCTGATTCTTTCCGCTCAAATGGATACAGCCCTTCGGCGTAGGCCTTGATGAGATAGGCGTGCGAGAGCGGTTTCGTCGCGCTGTCCACGTCGCAGCAGGTGTTATAGTCGAGCAGCACTATCGTCCGCTCGCGCGACGCCTCGCGCAGACGTTCCACAATATCGGCCGTCTTGTTTTCAAGCACCCAGCGGTAGGCCGGAATGTAAATCTGATGCTTAGCCTCAACGTAGCCCAGTATCTCACGGCTGCGCACACCCTTCTGATGCCCCAGCACGCGCCCGTGTGTCCTCACGGTGCGTTTGATGTTCTTCATCGTGTCGTTGCGAAACATCTCCACGTCAATCCCCTCGTTTTCAAACACCTTCAGCCCCTGCCAAATTCCTTCGACACACGCTGCCTTCGTCCCCTCGCTGAACGGCACGGGGATACCGCCATGCGGATAGAACGGACTCAGCTTCACCAGCCCGTCTTTCGCATTACTCGTCACATCCGCGATTATCGCGTCCGGATACATCTTAAGGATATTCTCAACCTTCCGCCTCTTCGACTCTATTACTATCATAATCAATCTCTTTTTTCAAATTCTATCAAATTCTTTTAACCACACATTGCTCCGGAATAGCATTCTTCCCAATCTCCTTAACCGACTCCGGAATGTATATCCACTTCAATGAATAGCACCTGTCGAAAGCAAAGTCCCCTATCGACGTCACAGACGACGGAATGCTAACGCTGTCCAAGGACTTGCATTCCCGGAAAGTACCCGCCCCTATCGCCGTCACCGACGACGGAATGCTAACACTCTTCAATGACTGGCAACAAGAGAAAGCTGACTCTCCTATCGACGTCACAGACGACGGGATGCTAACGCACTCTAAGGACACACAAACAGAGAAAGCCAAGTATCCTATCGACGTCACAGACGTCGGAATGACAACACTCTCCAAGGACTTGCACTCCCTAAAAGCGCTTTCTCCTATCGACGTCACCGACGTCGGAATGATAACACTCTTCAATGACTGGCACTTAAAGAAAACAGAGTCTCCTATCAACGTCACCGATGTCGGAATGATAACACTCTTCAATGACTTGCAACAAGAGAAAGCTGACTCCCCTATCGTCGTCACTGACGACGGGATGCTAATATTCTCCAATAAGTAGCATTGACTGAAAGCATCCTCGCCTATTGACGTCACAGACGTCGGTAGGCTGACACTCTTCAATGACTGGCACCCATAGAAAGCGGACTTCCCTATCGTTGACACAGACGTCGGAAAGTTAACGTTCTCCAAGGATTTGCACCCACAGAAAGCATAGGGTTCTATTGACGTTACCGACGTCGGAATACTAACGCTCTTCAATGAACTGCAAGAAGAGAAAGCACTGTTTCCTATTGACGTAACCGACGTCGGAATGATAACACTTTTCAATGAACAGCAAGAAGAGAAAGCCCTGTCTCCTATCAACGTCACCGACGACGGGATGCTAACACTCTCCAATGACTCGCAAT
>JAIDCC010000047.1:0-2707 GCA_029056055.1 Duncaniella sp. | reverse complement strand
TCCTATCAACGTCACCGACGACGGGATGCTAACACTCTCCAATGACTCGCAATCATAGAAAGCACTGTTTCCTATTGACGTCACAGACGACGGAATAATAACACTCTTCAATGACTTGCAATCACTGAAAGTGCTGTCTTCTATCGTCGTTACTGACGACGGAATACTAACACTACTCAATGACTTGCAACCATAGAAAGCATCCTCTCCTATCGACGTCACAGACGACGGAATTGATATATGTGACGACGTATTAAGGCACGAGATAAGAACACCCTCAGAATCAATTAACAATCTGTCTATCAAACGAAATCTTGAGCCGGGAGATAGTGTAAGTTTTAGCTTCGGGCAACACGAAAATGGATTCCCTCCAATATTTATCACCGACGACGGAATGATAACGCTCGCCAATGACTCGCACTTATAGAAAGCATCCTTTCCTATCGACGTCACAGACGACGGGATGATAACGCTCTCCAGTGACTTGCACAAAAGGAAGGTTCTGTTTCCTATCGTCGTCACCGAAGTCGGAATACTAACGCTCTTCAAAGACGCGCACTCATAGAACGCCCCTTCTCCTATCGCCTTCACCGACGACGGGATGATAACACTCTTCAATGACCCGCAAGAATAGAAAGCACTCTCTCCTATCGTCGTCACCGACGAAGGAATGATAACGTCCTCCAATGACAAGCAGTACCCGAAAGCACTCTTTCCTATCTCTGTCACCGACGGCGGTATGCTAACGCTCTTTATGGAACTGCACCATATGAAAGCATCCTCTCCTATCGCCGTCACTGACGACGGAATTAATATATGTGACGACGTATTAAGACACGAGATAAGTACGCCCTCCGAATCAATTAGCAATTCGTTTATCAGACGAAATCTTGAGCCGGGAGATAGTGCAAGTTTTAGCTTCGGGCAACACGAAAATGGATTCCTTCCAATATTCATCACCGACGACGGAATGATAACGCTCGCCAATGACTCGCAGGAAGAGAAAGCTTTATATCCTATCGACGTCACAGACGACGGAATGTTAACGCTCTTCAATGACTTACATCCCCAGAAAGCATAATCACAAATAACCTCCGTGCCTGGTTTAATCTTATAATCAGAGAGATGCGATTCACTCTTACAGTTGAGCAGGCGTTTTCCATCGGGACTATAGATTACACCGAATTCATCGGGGACACCGGCGGCGAAGTCTTCACGCGAGCGAGATGTATCAACGCTGAACAGCGGCTTGGGCGCTTGTGGCGCTTCAGCGACTTTGACTTCTGCCTCCACCACTTTCGCCTCAACTTCCATCTTCGGTTTGGGGGTCATGAAGAGGCGGAAGGAGAGCGATTCGAGGCTGTTCTTGGCCAAGGCGACGTAGAACACCCCCAACAACGTGGCAAACTCCGGGTCAGAAGCCAGACTCTGCATCTCCTTGAGCATGGTCGACTCGCCCGGCTCCCGCAAATCGGCCTCCGAAAGCAGCAGCGCATCGCCCGCAGCCAACTCTTTCAAGTCGGGCCGCAGACTCAGGGCCTTCAGCGAAAGAGCTATCAGCGCGATTGAAAAATCGTCAATGTGTTCCGAAAAGTCAGCATCGGTGCGCAGCGGGTGACGGTAGCCGGGGCTCCCCGTCTCGCGCGCCTTCTCCCCCTTCATCGCGGGCACAAACATCCCGTCGTAGTCCACCATCACCAGTCCCCCGTCCTCGCGCACAAGAATATTGTCAGGCTTGAGGTCGCCATGCGCAAAGGGCTGAGCCAGCAGCCACGCCGCCATGCGGTTGAAACGATAGCTCAGCATCGCCAACGCCCCGCGGTCATCAAGATTGCGCTTCACGTAGGCATCGAGTGTCTCCCCCTCTACCCACTCCATAACCACGACGGGAAACTCCTCGCGCGAGCATTGCGGAGAGTCAACGAACAATTCCCCCTCCAGATAGCGGAGCGGAAGGATGTAGGCCGACGATACCACCTCAAGTTCCTCGGCTATACGGCGATAACTCTCATCTCGCCCCGACTGGTCTTTGAGAAAGCACTTCACCGCATACAGCTTGCCATCGTTTTCATCCTTCATCTTAAACACGACGGCAAAATTGCCGCTCGCCATCACGGGAAATCCCCGCGAGTCGAGCACAGGACGCAGCGTGGCCAATTCCTGAAAGCTATCCTCGGGCGAAAGGATAGCGTCGCGATACTCTCTAATGAGGGGATACATGGTATTCGTGGTTGTGTCGGGCATGGGGTATGATGGTTTGAGGTTACGAATACAAAGTTAGCGAAAAAACTTCCGTTTTTCAACGCGGGATGTTATTTTTATATGCCCTTTCGCGAGGGAATGTAAACAGATTTTTTCGAATTTCGATGGTTTGCACCATGTCGGTTTGTCTTTGGTATGTAGACCTACGCGGCGAGGAAATCATTTATCATTGAGCGGATTACGGAGAGGGTAGCCTGTACTACATGCCAAAGGCATGTCCCTACAAAGCGGCGTGGGCATTTGCCATTGCGACGGCGGAAGACGCAGAGAACCGGCGGGGTATTTGCCGTTGCGACGGCGGGGAACGCGGAATACGCGCCATGGCGCGTCCCTACCTGCTAATCAGATGTTTGGAAGGTGCGGGGAAAAACGAAACTCCCCCACCGACATCAGCGTCGGCAGGGGAGCCCTTGTTTTATGTTACTAAGCTGAATCTTGCGAAACT
>JAIDCC010000046.1 GCA_029056055.1 Duncaniella sp. | reverse complement strand
GGTATTTTTGTAATTTTGTCTGCGGCCGGCGGGGGTTGTGAGTTTGGTGGGGTGGGGGTTTTTGATTATCTTTGCAGGTGTGAAACAGATTTTGAGATATGATTGCTGATTTTGAGATATGATAGCTGACGAGAAGCATACGGTTGAGAGGATGGTGAGGCTTTATTGCCGCCGTAGGGAGGGGAATGCGAGGTTGTGCGGCGAGTGTGAGGAGTTGCTGCGGTATGCTTTGCGACGGCTTGACGGGTGTAGGTTTGGCGATGGGAAGCCTACGTGCCGGCAGTGTGTGGTGCATTGCTACAGTAGGCCGATGGCGGCGCGGATGCGTGTGGTGATGAGGTGGGCGGGCCCACGGATGTTGTTTTACCACCCGTGGGAGGCTTTGTGTCACTTGCTGCGGGAGTTGGATGGGCGTTTCAACCGACGATAGTTTTGCCGAAGGGGAAGAGGGCGAGTGTCATGAGCTTGAAGTGCTGTAGGCCGAAGGGGAGACCTATGACGGTGATGGAGAAGAGGCATCCCCAGAAGAGGTGGGTGAGGGCGATGGGTATGCCTCCAACTATCCACCAGATGATGTTCATGAGTAGGGCGAGACAGCCTGAGGGAAATCCGTCGGCGACGATTTGTGTGCCGAATGGCCAGAGGGCTACCAGGGCGAGTTTGAGGGTCTGTAGGCCGAATGGTATGCCGACGATGGTGACCATCATGAGAAGGCTTGAGAGGGCGTATTCGAGGGCTATCATGAGTCCGCCGAAGAGAATCCAGATAATGTTGCCGAGGGTGTGCATGGTGGGAGGGTTATGTTAGGTGTGAATAGAGTGCAAATTTAGCAATTCTTTTGCGAAAATATGTTTTTTAACAGATTTTTTTGTAATTTTGCACCGTTTTTTCCCGGCCGTGAGGTGGGAGAATGGCATTTGCCAACAGTAAGGACACATTTCTATAGCAATAGATACATTTCAATAGGTAAAAATAATTTGTTAAAGCAATGAATCTAAGCGGTCCAATCGACTTCAAGCCGGCGCTCATAGGGGCGCTGCGTCACTATTCGCTTGAGAAATTCAAGAACGACCTTGTGGCGGGCATTGTGGTGGGCATCGTGGCTCTCCCGCTCGCTATCGCGTTCGGCATCGCGTCGGGTGTGAGCCCGACCATCGGTCTTATCACGGCTATCATCGGTGGTTTCATCGTGTCGGCGTGCGGCGGCTCGACGGTGCAGATAGGCGGCCCGACGGGTGCGTTTATCGTGATAGTCTACAACATCATTCAGAACTTCGGTCTGGAGGGCCTTGCCATAGCTACGTTGATGGCGGGATTGATACTGGTGGCGCTTGGCGTGTTCAAGCTGGGCACGGTCATCAAGTTCATACCTTATCCCATCGTGGTGGGGTTTACGGCGGGTATCGCGCTGACGATTTTCTCGACGCAGATTAACGATTTCTTCGGTCTGGGTCTGCGTAACGTGCCGAGTGAGTTTATCCCGAAGTGGGGTATGTATCTGAGCAATTTCGGCAACGTCGACTGGGTGACGTTGGGCGTGGGGCTTGCTTCGCTTGCCATCATTATCGTGACGCCGATGATTTCACGCCGTCTGCCGGGTGCGCTTCTGGCGATTATTATTGTGACGGCGGCAGTGGCTCTTATCCCGGGGCTGGATGTAGAGACTATCGGCGACCGCTTCGGCTCGCTTCCCACGGACATTCCTCAGCCTCACGGCTTCGAGCTCAACATGGCGACTATCAACCGCCTGCTTCCCTCGGCCTTCACCATTGCTATTCTGGGCGCTATCGAGAGTCTGCTTTCGGCCACGGTGGCCGACGGTGTGACAGGCTCGCGAACCAATTCGAACACCGAGCTGATAGGTCAGGGCATCGCCAATATCGTAGTGCCGTTTTTCGGCGGTATCCCGGTGACCGGCGCGATAGCGCGCACGATGACCAACATCACCAACGGCGGTCGCACGCCCGTGGCGGGCATTATCCATGCGGTGGTGCTCTTCCTGATTTTCCTCTTCCTCATGCCACTCATCAATCTCGTGCCTATGACGTGTCTGGCAGCGGTGCTAATCGTGGTGAGCTACAACATGAGCGGCTGGCGCACTATCCGCGGCATCTTCTCCAACCCGAAGAGCGACATTTCGGTGCTGGTGCTCACCTTCCTCCTGACGGTGATTTTCGACCTCACGATTGCCATCGAGATGGGTCTGCTGCTCGCCGTAATCCTCTTCCTGCGCCGCGTGATGGAAAACTCATCAATCAAGGTGTACTCGGAGAAACTCGATGTGGATGAAGGCACGGATACACCCAACCATGAGGTGCTCGACGTGGCTCCCGGTGTTGAGGTCTACGAAATCGACGGCCCGTTCTTCTTCGGCATCGCCACCAAGTTTGACGAAATGATGCGCTCGACGCTCGGCAAGAAGCCTGTGGTGCGCATCATCAGAATGCGCAAGGTGCCCTTCATCGACTCGACGGCCATCCACAACCTCGAAATCCTCATCAAATCGTCGCAGGAAGAAAACATCCACGTGGTGCTCTCGGGCGTGCAACCCAATGTACGTCATTCGCTCGAACACGCCCACATAGACCGTCTGCTCCCGGCCGACCATATCTGCGACCATATCACCGGCGCCGTCGCCATGGCCAACCGCATAGCCATGGCCGCCGCTCCCGCCCAGGCCTGATAAACAGTAGGAGTCATGTGGGTCATCTTAGCCATCATCTCGGCTCTCTGCCTCGGCTTCTACGACGTGATGAAGAAGCTGTCGCTCTCGGCCAACAACGTGCTCGGAGTGCTGTTTCTCAACACGTTTTTCAGCGCACTGATAATGTGCCCGGTCATCATAGCCGGGTGCGTGCACGGCAACTACGGGCTGGGCAACACGTTGGCAGGCCACGGCGCCATACTGCTCAAATCGTTCATCGTGCTTGGTTCGTGGGCCTTGGGCTATGCTTCGATAAAGCACCTTCCGCTGACCATAGCCGGGCCGGTGAATGCCTCGCGCCCGGTGCTTGTGCTCGTCGGGGCACTGCTCATCTTCGGCGAGCGCCTGAACGGGTGGCAGTGGGTAGGCGTGGGGCTCGGCTTCTGGTCGCTATTCTTCATCAGCCGCATCGGCGGCAAGGAAGGCTTCTCGCTCGCACATAGCCGCTGGCTCTGGATGGCCATCGGCGCCACCGCGCTCGGAGCGGTCAGCGCCCTCTACGACAAATACCTCCTGCGCCACTACCAACCTCTCGAAGTGCAGGCGTGGTATTCGCTCTATCAGATGGTGATAATGGGTGTGACACTGTGGCTCATCATGCGTGCCACCCGGCAGACCACTCCGCTGACATGGCGCTGGACCATCCCACTGATTTCGGTGTTTCTCACCGTGGCCGACATCGCGTATTTCTATAGCCTGTCGATTGAGGGCTCGATGATAGCAGTGGTTTCGATGATACGCCGCGGCAGCGTGATAGTGTCGTTCTTCTACGGCGTCATCGCCCTGCATGAGAAAAACGTGCGACAGAAGCTTATCGACCTGTCGGTGCTGCTTGTCGGACTGATTTTCCTTGTTGTAGGCAGTCTCGACTGAGCAGCTCATCTTATCGCAATAATAAACACTCGGAATTCTCTGCAAAAATCGCGGAGAGTTCCGAATGTTTTTTTGAGGCACACAGGTTTTTCCTACTAAAAGTGTAGGGAGTTGTCAGATAAAATTTCTATCTTTGCATATCATTTAACCTTACCCCATGAAATAATTTCTAACACATACTTAATTATGAATAATTCGATAAAGCAATATTCCATAGGAGAATTGTTGGATGGTCGCTATTTTTATATACCGGCCTATCAGCGCGGATATCGTTGGACCTCAAAACAAGTGGAAGATTTGCTGCGCGACATTCTTTGCTTTGCGCACGACAAAAAGAAAGATTTTGATTTCTATTGTCTTCAACCGATAATAGCAAAGCCGATTACCGGTGATGAAAAAATGCAGGCATTGTTCAAAGACGTACCTGTGGAAAAACTGCGTGAGAAAGGTTGTTGGGAGATAATAGACGGACAGCAGCGTCTGACAACAATCTTTATCTTGTATAGATATCTCATGTTGAAAAAGAACTGGGATGAAGAAATGCTGTATGAAGAGGAAGACGGAAAAGAACTGTATCATATATCATATGCTACTCGTGAAGACTCCTCGGAATTTCTGAATACGTTATCACTTGACGCTTTGGATGCCGACACAGCCGCCGCTCCAAACATAGACCATTTTTACATGCTGAATGCTTTCAAAACTATTGATGAGTGGATTAAAACCACGGGAAAGCAAATCAATGCAAGGTATAACTTAGCTAAGGGGCTTGAAGCAGTGCGAACTCCGATATTTGAGCTTCTCAACGGAATGAGAGATACGAAGACCGGGTCAATTCAGGTGCTGTGGTATGAGTTGGAGGAGGGCGTTGAAAACAGTATACGCGAGTTTCAAAAGATTAACACGGGAAAACTCAAACTTACCGATGCAGAGCTTGTAAAAGGACTTTTTCTCCAATCGAAAAACTTCAATCAAGGCGGGAAATTCATAGACCAAAATATTTTGGCCTCTGAGTGGGAAATGATTGAAAACACGCTTCATTCTAATAGTTTCTGGTATTTTCTACAGAGGAAGGGTGTCGATATGGCCAACCGCATCGACTTGATATTTTCGTTGATATATAAGCGCCATCGTCTTGAGACACTTCCGCCGGAGGCACATGCCGAGCAACTTGAAATTATCGACAGGGAAATACAGGATACGCGCAAGAGCGTCATCTTCAGATATTTTTACGATATGTTTGAGGGCTTCCAAGGAGATGCTCTTCAGAAGAAAGTAGCAGAGGCTTGGGAAGAAGTGACCGAGACGTTCCGCCGTCTGGACGATTGGTTTTGGACCCCCAAGATTTATAATTATATCGGTCTTCTGAGTCAGTGCGGAGAGGATATAGTCAACCATCTGATATACTATGATACGCAGTTGGGCGACCTTTCCTCACAGGATGATTTCCTCGAATACCTCAAGAATCGTATCAGATACCAATTGCGGTCTGTTCACAAGAATGAGGAAGGCGTAATAGACTTGAAGTATAAGCAGCGCGGTCTGGTTTACAAAGTTTTGCTTACGCTCAATGTTCATCTGGTGAATATGCAAAATACGAAGTTGAATTCTACTTCGGAAATCTACAAATTTCCGTTTGATGTTCTTAATGAGCAGGACTGGGACATAGAGCATATAGATTCTTTCAGTACGAATAAATTGAAGAGAGATGAAGATAAGGAGGAATGGATTAATACGGCGATAGCCGACCTTCTTAATTCGGATGAAATGAAAGAAGAAAAGGCGAAAATTCTTGAACTGAAGGAAAACAAAGAATACGCCGAGGCTATTGCTTATATAAAACGTCTGGCCAAGGAGGAAGAGGAGAATGAGGATGTCAAAAACAATATCTGCAATCTCACACTTCTCGACAGTCAAACCAATCGCAGCTACGGGAACAGTTTGTTCTGCACGAAACGCCGCATCATTATTGACAGGCTGATGAACGGAGTCTTTGTGCCGATAGGCACGCAGTATGTTTTTGCCAAACTTTATGACCAGAGCGGCACCAACCGCTCGGCCTGGCGTCAAGATGATATGAATGCGTATGGCAAACATATCACCCAACTTCTCAATGAATTTCTGACCTCGGAAAATTGATATATTATGAGTACCGAAAACGAAACGTATACGTTGCTGTCACTATTGGACGGGCAGGTAAATCTGGATTCTCAAACGCTGGTGCCCGTGGATGCGATAGTCATACCTCGTATTCAACGCCCTTATGCACAGGGTCGAACTGACGAACATTCGACATTTGTCCGCCAGACATTTTTGGACGAATTGTTTGAGAGCATCGAGTCGGGAAAAGCGTGCGATTTGAATTTCATTTATGGAGTGGTAACACCCAAAGGTCAAAGTTATGCTCTCGAACTCCTTGATGGACAACAGCGTATAACAACACTGTTTCTCTTATACTGGTACATAGTCTGTGCAGAACTTCGCGAGGCGCCGGAGAAGGCGGAGTCGGTCAGGAGATTGCTGCATAAGTTTGCATATGAGACGCGCACCACGGCATCTCTTTTCTGCAACAAATTGGTTGAATTTGATTATCACTTTGAGAAAGGAGATAAACCATCGGACGCTATCAAAAATGTGAAATGGTACTTTAAGTCGTTTGACCGAGACAGTACGGTGTGCGCGATGTTGAATACGCTTGACGACATACATGAAAGGTATATCAAAAGCGGTCGTCGAGATTTGTTTGACGGCCTGAAAAACATATCGTTTTATGTTAAGTCATTAGGGCAGTTCAATCTATCGGAGGAACTGTACATAAAGATGAATGCCAGAGGGCTTCAACTCTCTCCGTTTGAGAATTTCAAAGCGGATTTAATAAATTTCATCACAAAATCGGACTATCCGGGTTTTAACGAAAGAGTTTCGTTGTTTAGGAGCGGAACCAATGAGGAGGTCACTTTCGACTTCAATTTCTCCGTAAAGCTGGATGCGAAATGGGTGGATTTGTTTTGGCGAAAAGACTCGGATGAGTTTGACGACTCAATGATGAGTTTTTTCACGAGATTTTTCAGTTGTAAGTATATCGCAGATACGGTCAATGAAGTTTCCGAAAAAGATATGCGAGGAGACCGGACAATCGCTGCGTTATACACGAATGCAGAAAATAATCTCGGCAGTGAAAAGTATCTCGGATTCAAAACATTTGAGGCGGTGCTCTCAAAGCATCCGGAAAACATAATAGTTTTGGACAAGGTGCTTGACGTGTTGTATGATTATGATTTAAGCGACGGGCGGATATACAGAAAGATGCTCCCGGAATGGGAGAAGGCCAAAGGGCAGAGTGGAGACGATTTCTACAGAAATTCCTCCGTAAAGATTACCCACGTGAGGATGATTGCTTTAGGCGCCACCATAGCTTTCATCGAGCATACCGGCGCATTCAATCTTTCGGATTACGACAAATGGATGCGGGTGGTTTGGAATATCATAGAGAATACGAATATTGACGGTCTGCAACCCATGTCTTCGCTGATAAGAAAATTTGATACGATAGCCACATGGATTGGCAGATGTAAGATTCAGGAGGGCATTGACTTCTATCCGGCCCTGGCGAGGTATAGAAAATCAGATGGAGCTGAGAAGGAAAACCGTGCCGTAATTGAAGAAGTCGAAAAAGCAAGAAGAATAGCTGAGAATAAAGAGTGGGAACAACTCTTTGAGAAGGCTGAGAACCATCCGTTCTTTAAAGGCATGGTGACGTTCTTCTATAATCCTGAAATGACAACGGAAGATTTCCGGCATGCTTACGAGAACGCACTTCTCATGTTTGATGCGCAAGGAATATCGGAAGAATTTCGACAAAAACACCTTCTTATCAGAGCAATAGTAAGCTGTCTCTCAACATGGGAGGAAATTAATCAGCAATACATAACAGAACGTGCAGAACCACAAAAGTATCTGAAAAATCTTCTTGCATCTAACGAAAATGTTCGTCGAGTGATTACGGAAGCTGTGTCGGAACCGAATAAAGAGCAGATGTTTATATCCTTGGAGCAGTCAATAAAAGATGCCCCGAAACCAACGGCATGGATTGGTGCATCTGCAGAACAGCAATGGGGATTGCAGCGTGGCCTAAATCTTCTGCGTAGAAATCACAGGATTTATGATTGGATGGAGCGGAAGGAGAAGGAGAATAGAAAGGTTTTCAGAGTGTATTGGTATAACGGGAGCAGACACATTCTGCTTGCGCAGCCAAGGATGCAGTTTGACAAAATAGCTCTCGATACAGAACGAGCTTTAATGGTCAAGGGAGTCGTAAGTGATTTTGGTTTTGGTTTCTGCGATTTGTGGCAGAAAGATACTCTTAATGAAACCGGAGAAATTGCCGGAAATGAAATCTGGTTATCAAAGGAATCTGAGTCCAGTTGCATTTGGGTGGGATTCTTAGGCGACCATAAGATAGAGATTCAACTTCGAATGTCTACGATTGCTAAGGCGAAAACATTAGCAAGCCGGTTAATGACGGAGTTGGCTGATTCTCTTAGTGTAAGTATTCATCCGGACGATTCCAAGATAGTCGTATTCACCGGATTGGAGCACTGGATGTATGATCGTGATTACCCGAAATTGTCAGAAATTCTGAATAAATTTGATGACGATTCGCTATCAGAATTCATGAAATAATAATGACGTATGGGAGCGAAAATTTCGATAATCATTCCGGCTTATGACGCGGCGCTTTGGATAGGGGAGGCGTTGGCGTCGATGGAGGCGCAGACGTTTGAAGATTTCGAACTGATTGTGGTGGACGACGGTTCGACTGATGCTACCGCGGAGATTGCTTCCGGGTTCTGCCGGCGTAATCGGGGGTGGAGGCTGCTCAGGCAGGAGAACGGCGGTGTGAGCCGTGCGCGCAATGCGGGAATTGAGGCGGCGAGCGGGGAGTGGATTGGGTTTGTGGATGCCGACGACCGTGTGGATGCCGATTATCTCGCGATATTGGCTGAAAGGATTGACGCTCATTCTGACATCGACCTCTCGACTTCGGGGTTGACCTATCACTATGCCGATGGACGGGAGTTGAGCGAATTTCCGCCCGAGGGGGAGTTTGACCTTTCGGAGCCTGCGGGTTTTCTCGGCGTGGCTGCGCAGCCGCTCATCACTTCGCCGGTGTGTAAGCTCTACCGACGCGCCATAGTCGACGGGGCGGGGCTGAGGTTTGACCCGGAGCTGGCTTATGGCGAAGACCGCGATTTCAACGTGAGGTTTCTCGCACATTGCCGTCGGGCTGTCAGCACATCACGATGCGCCTATCATTACCGGCGCGACATAGAGACTTCGCTCAGCGCCCGACGGAGAGGGAATATCCTGAGGGCCGACCTTGAGTATTGGGGACGGCTACGCTGGTGTTTCGACGAGCGCGGGGCGTGGAGCGGGGCGGCCCACACCTACATGGCGGGGCGGTTGTTTAATTTCGTGAATGACTTGCTTGCGGCAAACGCTCTGACCGCCGAGGCCCACGAGCTTCTTCGCGAGGGAGTGGACACCTCATATCTGCGCACGCACTCAGCCGACTTTGCCGCGCCGAGGTTGCAGAAATTTCTCATCGGGCGCGGCCTCTATCGTGCGGTCAACATAATCAATCGCAGAAGGCTATGAAAGAGGGAGAGGATAGAGGACCGAAAGCCACGGTGGTGGTGCCGATGTATAACACCTCGGCTACCGTCGGAGCAACCTTGCGCTCGCTCTCGCGGCAGACGTGGATGCCTGACGAGATAATCGTGGTTGACGACGGGTCGACCGACAATTCCGTGGAAGTGGCCCGCGAGGCGATAGAGAGCTACGGCCTTGGTGAGCGAGCGCGTGTGGTGAGAAAGGCCAACGGAGGCCCGGCGTCGGCACGCAACCGAGGTATCGAAGAGGCCTCGGCTGACTCGGAACGCGTAATGTTTGTAGACAGCGACGATGAGGTGTCGCCACTCTATGCCGAACACCTTCTCGCCGGAGCAACGTCGGAAGGGGTGTTGCCATGCAGCCGCCTTAGGCATTGCGCCGCACCGCCCGAGGCTCACGGGGCGCCGCTGCGTGATGTAAAGACAGAAAGTTATCCGAAACCGTTGGCCAACGCGGCGTTTCTCACCCGACTGCGCGAGGGGGTGATAGGTTCGGCTTGCACCAAGGCCTATTCACTCCGCATCATCCGCGAGAGAGGGCTGCGTTTTGAAGCGGAATTTCCGGAAGACACACGTTTCAACATCGCTTATCTGAAGCATTGCGACAGCGTGGCGGTGATTGACGCGGCCGATTATTTCTACATATCGCGCGAGGGGTCGGTGACAGCCCGACCCGACCTGAGTCTGGCGGAAAACTACGAGCGGATAGGGGAGGAGCTTTGCGCACTGACGGGCGAAGCTCACCGCGGCGACGTGCTGGCTTTCCTCTACCCACAGTTTCGAGCGGTGGCCGCAGCGCTGGCTTGCGCGGGGCACGGGGGCGAGTTGCGTGCGCTTCAGGCTATGCCGCTGGCGCATGAGGCATTCAGCGCCTATCGCCCCGCGACATTACCCGACCGCCTGGCGCACACACTGCTTCATCAAGGCTTCGGACGTCTCTACAAGACCCTCTTTGGGCGACGTCGGATGTGACGCAGCGAGGACGTGATGAAATATAGCGCGTCGCAGGGTGGTTTTTCGCGCATTTTTTGCTAACTTTGCGGAGCGAAGCACGCTCGACCTAATGACCAACGGAAAACGCATCGAATACATCGACTATCTGAAAGGGCTCACCATCATCTGGGTGGTGTGGTATCACACGCCGCATCCCGAAATAGCGAGTCTCGGTTTCCGCATGCCGCTGTTTTTCTTTGTCTCGGGAATTTTCTTCAAGCTCGACCTCCCGATGGTCTACCTGAAGAAAAAGCTCAATCAGCTCGTAGTGCCGTTTCTGTTTTTCACCCTCGTCTACCTCGTGTTTCACCTCGCCCTGCGCTACCGTTTCTACGGCACACTGAGCATGGACGACCTCCGTCCGCTCGGCGACATCTTCCGCCCGCACACCGGCAACCGCGGCATCACGATAAATCCGCCCCTATGGTTTATCCTCGCGCTGATTGACCTCCAGGTGGTCACGTGGCTACTGATGTGGGTGTTCAGGCGACGGCGGCTGTTGGTGGCGGCGGCTGTCATAGCCATCTGGTGGTGGGATGCGTTCAGCTACTTTTTCACTCCCAACTACTTCATGCTGGGGCGCGCGCTCATCTATCTGCCTTACTTCGCGTTCGGCAACCTGTTCGGGCGCGATTTTCTCGGCGTGGTCGAGGGGGGCGGAAGGCGACGTTTCGTGCCGCTCGTGGCTGTCATCGCTCTCGACGTTGTGATGTATCTGTTGCCGCAGACCCTGATGCCCCATTTCATAGAAATTCATGAAATGGTCAACACCTTCGCCATAATTGTCTTTCTGGTCTATCTCTTCAAGGCAATCTATCGCGTCAGGCTGCTGCGGCCGCTGGTCTATTACGGCAAGAATTCCTACATCGTGCTGGGACTTCACGAAATCCTACTGACCATATTCACGTTTGCGCTCGGTTTTGTGGCCGACACGCGAAGCCCGCTGACCGGCGGCATCGTCACCGTTCTCGTGCTCCTTGCGCTCTGGCCGCTCATCCACCTCCTCAACCGCTATCTCCCGCGACTGTCGGGCAAAGCGCCATTGTTTCATTTCAAAGAATTATCCGGAAAGTCATGTCGCGACGACGAGAAAAAACACGAATAGTGTTCTACATGGAGACCCTCTCAGGCGGAGGGGCCGAACGGGCGTTGATGACTTTTCTCAAGCATTTGCCCCGCAGCCGCTACGAGATTGCCCTGCGGGCCGTTTCGGCGCACGGGCCGCTTGCGTGCGAGATTCCGTCGGATGTCGACTTCAAGGCGTTGCTCCCCTCGTTTGAAGGGCTTTCGGGGTGGCGTCTCGCGCTCTACAAGCTCCGCTACAAGCTTGTCTACAGCCTGCCCTCCGGAGTGCTCCACAGATTGCTGCGCCCGTCGTCGCCGCAAGCGCCCGACGTGGAGATAGCTTTCGTCGAGGGCCTGACTACCAAAATCGTTGCGGCAGGAGAGGGGGGCGGAGCCAAGCGAGTGGCCTGGGTGCATTGCGACCTGAAGCACTTCCCTTGGCCCGTCGGTCAAGGCGTGTTCCGTGATGCCTCGGCTCAGGCGCGCGCTTACGCGGCTTTCGATGAGGTGGTGGCCGTCTCCGACGTGGCGTTGAAAGCTTTCGAGGAAGTGGCCGCGCGCAGCGGCGTGCGAATTTACAACCCGGTAGACCACGGGGCCGTGACTGCATTCGGTGAAAGCGTTTGCCGAACGTCGCCCGACACGCCTTTGCGTCTGGTAGTGGTAGGACGTGTGACACACGTCAAAGGCGTAGACCGTCTGCTCGACGCCCTCGCGCTCCTCGCCGCCGAAGGGCTTGATTTTCGCCTCACGGTTGTCGGCACCGGCGATGCCCTTGCGGCCTGCCGCGAGAAGGCGGTCAGTTTGGGGCTGAGGGACAAAGTTGATTTCACCGGGTTTCTTGATGCTCCGCAAGCCTTGAGCCGGGAGTGCGACATCCTTGTGTGCCCCTCGCGCCACGAGGGGTTCAATCTTGCCATCGTCGAGGGTATGATGCTCGGGCTGCCGGTGGTGAGCACGGCCTCTGGCGGCCCCGACGAAATCCTTGAGGGGGGCAAATGGGGTGTCCTCACCGAAAACTCCGTCGAGGGTCTCGCCTACGGTCTGCGGCAGATGCTGACCCGTGCCGACCTGCGCCGCCGGTGTCGCGCGCTGTCGCTTAGGCGTAGCGGCGATTTCAATCTTGAGCGGTCGCTCGAAGCGTTCGACCGCCTTATCGGAAAACTTCTCAATCCGTAGTCGGGACGAAGGTAAAAGCATCGCGCCCCGCTCTCACCTGACCGGTGAGAGCGGGGCGCGTGAAGTTTCTTCAGCGTCTGATTAGAACACCTTGATTGAAGGAATGTAGTGGCGCGGGCGCTCCTTGACATCTATCAGGATTGAGTCGAGGTGAGCGGCCGACGAATTGAGGTTGTTGTAGAGGCCGGGGTCGTTGAGCAGCAGACCGAGCGACGATTCCGTAGAGTTGAGTTGGGCCGTGGCTTGGTCGAGATTGGCCGAGATGGTGTTGAGGTGGCGCACCATCGAGTCGAGGGGCATGGTGCGGATGTCATCGGAAAGCACGGCCAGAGACGACGATACGTTTTTGAGGTAGAGCGAGATTTCCTGCACGTTGTTGAGGGTGGAGTTGGCCGTGCTGACAAGGCGGGGCACACCGGCCATCGACTCGTTGAGACGCTTGGTTGTGGCCTCGAGGTTGGCCATGATTACGTCGAGACGTTCCACCGACGAGGTGAGCGCCGGATTGGCCGCAATGGCGGTGAGGGCACAGACGAGCGAGTCGACATGGGGAGCTATCGAGATGAGGGTAGGCATGAGTTCGGAGCTCACCTGGTCCATCATGCCGAGGTCTTTCCCGGCTATGAGATGTGCGCCCACTTCGGCCTGAGTGTTTGATGTGCCGGGGATGAGGTTGATGGTGGTGGTGCCGAGAATGTCGGTGACGAGCACGGCGCGGGTGTCGGAGGGCAGACGCAGCTGGCGGTCGAGCGAAAGCTCCACGCTGATGTGGCCGGGGTTGTCAAACTCATAGTTGACCTCGCGCACGAGCCCCACTTTGTAGCCGTTGATTGTGACGGGCGCCGATTGCGTCAGGCCGGCCACGTTTGTGTATGACACATAATAATAGTTTGCTCCTTTGAAGATGTTGATGCCCTTCAGATAGTTGATTCCGAAGAAGAGTATCACGAGAGCTATGATGACAGAAATGCCGATGACAAATTCGCGCTTTTTCATTCCGAGGATGTTGTGGGTTGAAACAGTGTTGAGGGTAGTGGTTGTGACTGAGTTAGTGGTTCTGTTTACTTACTTGATACGTTTTCCGTCGCGCGTCTTGATGACGAACGCATCAGGATATTTCTTGCGCACCTTTGAAAGCTCTTTTTGCGCCTCGCGCATCGAAGAGAAGCTTCCGGTGGTGTATTTATAAAGTTTTCCGTCGCGATAATGTTCAGTCTTGCCGAGTCCCTTCAGACGCTGGTCGGAGGTTTTGAGCTTCGTGGGCGACGAGAGGAATTGGATTTTGTAGACCACATCTTGCTTCGTTGAGCTGTCCTGCGTGGCGTCAGCCGCGGCGGTTTCCGTTGGCTCGGCGGCGGTGTTCGCGGCATCTTTTACCGCGTTCTTGCGGGCCGGCTTTTCTTCGTCGATTAATGCGGCCGAGGCCCGGTAGTTTTTGATGCCGTTGAAGATGGCGCGCGCCAGAGCCGACGAGCCTTCGTCTGAACTCATGTAGTTTTCGGCAGCGGGATTTGAGATGAAGTCGAGCTCGACGAGCACGGCGGGCATACCTGTCGACACGAGCACCCAGAACGGCGCTTGCTTCACTCCGTTGTTCTTGCGCTTGGCTGTCGACACGAGCTGCTTCTGAATGGCCTGCGCCAGATTGATGCTCTGGTCGAGATTGTTGTGCTGCATCATCTCAAACATGATGTAGCTTTCGGCCGACGAGGGGTCGAAGCCGTGATAGGTGGTAGAGTAGTCCTGCTCGAGTTTTATGACGGCGTTCTCGCGCATTGCCACGGCGAGGTTGGTCTCCGATTTTCGCAGACCGAGAGTGTAGACTGCGGCGCCGTGTATCGAGGCGCGGTTCTTGTTTTTGAAGTCTACCGAGTTGGCGTGGATGCTGACAAAGATGTCTGCGCCGGCGCGGTTGGCTATGTCTGCACGTCCTTGCAGGGTGACAAACTTGTCGGTGCTTCGCGTCATCACGGCGCGCGCGTCTTCCATGTCTTTTTCGATGAGCGCCGCCAGTTTGTTGGCCACTTTCAGGTTGATGCTCTTTTCGTTGGTCTTGGCTCCGAGCGCACCGGCGTCTTTGCCGCCATGCCCGGGGTCGATTACCACAACGAAGTCTTTGGCCTCGGCTTGGGGAGCCGTGGCTGCAAAGGCTGCGCAAATCAAGATGAATCGTAAGAGTATGTGACGAATGGTGGCCGACATTTTCGGTGTGTGGAGTTTTTTCAGACTACAAAATTAGCAAAAAATTGCCTACCCCCGACTAAAAGATGTGAAAAATTACTTTTCCTGCGAAATTTTTGCTAATTTTGACCAATAAAAACGAAGCTTCATATGAAAAAAACTATATTTTGTGCGTTGACGGCGATGGCGATGACCCTCGTTCTGTCGTGCGGAAGGCCGGAGTCGTCGCCTGTGGAGATTGCCCGCCTTGACCTCATACTGCGCGGCGACTCGGTGCCGTCGACGTCTGATGTCAGCGACATTGCCGCACGATGGTTTGCTATCGCCGGCTATGGCGAACTGACCGATTCTGCCGTGGCCGCGCGGGCTTCGAGCCGTCAGCTGGAACCTTTCTACGCCCCCCTCGACAGCGTCTGGACAGCCGAGCGGTTGGCCGAAGTCGAGGCTGAATTGGGGCGTGTCTACGACGGATTGCGCCGCGAACTAGGCGACACAGTCGCTCTGCCGCGCCCCGTAGCCATTGTGTCGCCCTTCAATCAGTCGGTCATCGTGGCCGATTCGATTGTCTTTATCGGTCTTAACCATTACCTCGGTGCCGACTTCCCTCTCTACGGCTATTTCCCTGACTGGCAGCGGCGCGACAAACGCCCCGAGCGCCTTGCGCCCAATGTGGCCGAGGCGATTCTGAGAAGTCGTTATCCCGCCGGAGAGGTGGGGAATGGTGCTTTGCCGCAGATGCTCCACGAAGGGGCGCTGCTCGAGGTGCTTGTAAGGGTTTGCGGCGACTCGGCTCTTCCGTGGACTCCCGAGCAGGAAGCGTTTCTTACTGACAACGAGGCTCGGATGTGGGAGAAAATGCTTTCCGACCGTCTTGTTTTTTCCGAGGATGGGGGAGTGGTGAGGTCACTCCTGGCGCCTGGAGCTTTCAGCTCGGTCATTGCGCCCGAAGTGCCGGCGCGCGCGGGTGCTTTTATCGGTCGCAACATAGTGCGCTCCCGACTCAAAAATCATAAGGTCTCGGCCTCCGAAATGCTTTCGGCCGAATGGGCCAATGATGCCGACGCACTCCGCGAGGCCGATTATCACCCTTGATGCTCCGGTCGTGTGTCAGTCTTTGCCGCTGAACGAGTCGATTATGGCAAATGCCGCCTCGCGTCCGGTGGTGATGCGTTCCGGGTAGTGCGAGTCGCTGTTGACGGCTAACGGCACACCCGCTTTCACGAGTCTGCCTATGACGTGGGCCGATGGAAACAGGCGCGGATAAAGACGCAATATTTCTTCAGTGCTTGCTCCGTCGCGGGGTATCCATGACTTGGTGTTGACTTCGGCTATTATGCCTTTCTCGCGGATTGCCTCTACCATGTCGTCGATGTGGCGGCGGTAGAACGGCTCGTCTTCGATGCCGGGTTTGACCCAGGTGGCGTTGAAGCCGATTTTGTCGAAATGCCCGATAATGTCGAAGCCTCCGGCCTCAATCATTTCGAGCGAGCGCGCATAGAAAGTGTCGATGACGTAGCGGAGGTCTCCGTCGAAGTATTCTGCCAATTTCCGCGCGAAACCGTCCGGACGTCCGTCTACGTCGATTTCCTTGCTCCCGTCGGGGGTGGGGATGAAATGCACGCTCCCGATGCGATAGTCGAGCGGCAGTGTGTCGAAGTAGGGATGCGACGGCCCCCACGTTTTTCCGAGATAGTCTATCTCCATGCCGGCGTAGAGGTTGATTAGTCGGGCATAGTCTTTCCGCAGACGTGCGACTTCGGCGAAGTATGCGTCGGTCTGCGAGGCCTCCATGTTGCATGGCGATTCAAACGGTATGGGCGAGTGTGGCGTGAAACCGTAATGTTCCACACCTGAGGCGATGGCCTCGTGCACCATGGTCGCCATGGGGGCGCGGCCGTCGCAAAATTGTGTGTGCGAGTGCAGGTTGTAGTCTCGCGTTCTGGCTATGAGCGAGCACAAATCTAATGAGGATGTTGCCACTTTTTCGGTTCGAATAGGGGGAATTATCGAATTTTTCGAGATGATGTTTCGCTCTATGTGGCGAGCAGTGGCTCGTCCGCGGGAGTCGAAAGCATCATCTCGAAAAGAGGGTGAGAGAATGTAAGAAAGGGTAGTCGCGGCTATCGGCCAAAGTTTCCTTGGGCCTTCACTGCCGACCGCTTCGTCATTTCGAAATCGGTGCTGAAGTCGAAGTAGGCGGGTTGGCTATGTTGCGGCGCATGTCGGTGTCAGCCTCGACGTTTTTCATTCTGTAATAGTCCATGATGCCGAGGTTGCCGCTCAGGAATGCCTGAGCCATGGCTCGCGGCAGTTCGGCTTCGGCTTCGATTACGCGCGCCCGCGCTTCCTGAGCCTTGGCACGCATCTCCTGTTCGAGGGCTATTGCCATTGCGCGACGCTCCTCGGCCTTTGCCTGGGCTATGTTTTTGTCGGCTTGTGCCTGGTCAATCTGGAGCACGGCGCCGATGTTCTTGCCTATGTCGATATCGGCGATGTCTATCGAAAGTATTTCGAAGGCGGTGCCTGAGTCGAGACCTTTGCGCAGCACGAGTTTGGAGATATTGTCGGGGTTTTCGAGCACTTCCTTGTGCGAGGCCGACGAACCTATCGACGAGACAATGCCTTCGCCTACGCGCGCGAGGATGGTGTCTTCGCCTGCGCCGCCGACGAGTTGGCGGATGTTGGCTCTCACCGTCACGCGGGCTATCGCGATGAGCTGGATGCCGTCTTTGGCCACGGCGGTGACGTGGGGTGTCTCGATTACCTTAGGGTTGACCGACATCTGCACTGCTTGAAACACGTCGCGTCCGGCCAGGTCGATGGCGGTGGCCATCTTGAAGCCGAGGTCGATGTTGGCTTTCGATGCCGAGACGAGTGCGTGTACCACTTTCTCGACGTTGCCGCCGGCCAGATAGTGAGCCTCGAGGTCATCGCGGGTCACGTCGTTGAGTCCCGCTTTATGAGCTTCGATGAGCGCGCGCACTATCACCGAGGCGGGCACTTTGCGTATGCGCATCAGAAACAGTTGCAGCAGCGATATGCGCACGCCGCTCACTCGCGCCGATATCCACAGGAAGAAGGGCACGTAGTAGAAAAACACGCAGAGGGCCACTATGAGCACCCCGGCCAGAATGATGATGGTGGTTTCTGAATCCATGACAATGTGTGTTTGGAGGGTGGATGTGGGTTAGATTTCCGAGTTTATCACCTGATTGCGCTGTTCCACGAGGCGTGAGGCTTCGGTTTCACACTCGCTTTCGAGACGCAGGATTTCGCCGCTTACGCTGCGGTCGCCTTGTCCATACTTCAGGCGCAGGGCGGCGAGCTGCTCGAGGTTGGCTTTGTAGGCGGCTTCCGCTTCGAGGTATTCCTTCATTGCTTCGCGTGCCCGCGCCGAGGTGAAGTCCGAGTAGCGGGTGATGACGCGCCCGTCGGGCAACGCGAGCGTAAACTCAGGGCCTTTGTCGCGTTTCACTTTTGGCGCCGTCTGCTTTATCGATGCTATCCGTCGGCGCAGGGCGCGGTAGTCGGCTCCGTCCTCCTGCGTGAGCTTTATCGAGCTGATTCGGGCCAGCGAGGCGAGGTCGGGTGTGTCGGTGGGATAATTCACTCGAACCTCCGAGGGGATGAATACATAGAGTGTCACCGAGTCGGCTATCTGGTTGCGGTCTGACGCCCACCATCCTGCGCCGGTCTCTTCGTCGATGGCCAGCATGTAGTCGTCGTAGAGCGAATTGAAAGGCATACCCACGTTCGAGGGTTGTAGAAATCCGCGCTCGTCGCGTCGCGACATGAAGATGTCAAGCCCTCCGAGCGAGCGGTCGCCGTCGGCGGCAAAGTAGAGCGTCACTCCGTCGGGCATCAGGAAGGGGTGGCCCACGAAGTCACCCCCGTCGTCGGCGTCAAACAGCGACGCGTGGCTGAAGAGTTCGGTCGGTTCGCCCCACGAGCCGTCTACGAGCCTCACGGTCTCATAGAGCGTCACGTTGTCGTCGGCATCTCCTTTGGCCCACAGCAGACGGTCGGCCTCCTCGGTCAGATAGCCGGGCACCACGAGATACTCGTCTTCCCCTACCATCTCGGGCGAGATGATTTCTTCTATCAGGTCGGCCGACGCTATCGTGCCCGCGCTCCGGGCCAGACGCATCCATTGGAAAAAGTCTTCGGCCGGCACGTTTATAGAGTCGATTACGGTGACTTTTTCAACACGTCCCAGCATATCGTCGCCCATTGCTATCTGTGCGGCGAGTGTTTCCGTCGGGTCGGTGTCGTTGCCCGAGGCTGCTATATCGCGCTCACGTTCTGCCTTGGTGCGCTTGTCGAGGTAGCGGCTCAGATAGGTGCGCGCCCCATCGAAGTTATACATTCTGAACGCGGCGCGCGCGGCACCAAGATTGCCGGTGTTGTCGCTTTTCAGATAGTAGGTGATGGCTTCTTTGTAGCGTCCTGCCTCGTAGAGAGCGTCGCCGGCCGTGCGCTGTGCCGTGCGGTTGCGGGGCGCTTTGCGGGCTGCCATCAGGGCTTCCTCTACGTCAAGCGGGGTGGCGACGGTCGCCACACTTCCTGCAAGACCGAGGAGACATGCCAGTGTCAGAAGAATTTTTTTCATAAGTAAGTGAGAAAAATAAATGAACAGATAAAAGGAAGTGATTTTTGAGATGATTTGGGGCTTGAGTGAAGAAGCATAGCGAGCTATGCGCCTGAACGAAAGGCTCAAAGCATCCAAAAAGAACGAGTTTTATTGTTCAAGAAATTTTCGTTACATATATCGTTTTATTTTTAGAACTTACTTAAATAAACCTTGCAAATTTTATTTTGAAGTTGTTTATTCTTCGCCGGTGAGTGCTTTGTGCATTTCTCCGGCTGCGCGGCGTCCGTCGCCCATTGCGAGGATTACGGTGGCGCCGCCTCTCACTATGTCACCGCCGGCGTAGAGGTCGGGCAGCGAGCTGCGCATAGTCGTGTCGTCTACCACGATTGTGCCGCGCTTCGACACTTCGAGCTCGCTGATGGCGTGGGGGATTAGCGGGTTGGGCGATACTCCTACGCTGATTATCACGAGGTCTACGGGGATTTCCTCTATCGCGCCTTCTACGGGCACGGGGCTGCGGCGTCCCGAGGCGTCTGGCTCGCCGAGTTCCATGCGTTGCACGCGCATGGCCTTCACACGGCCTTTCTCGTCGCCTATGAATTCCACCGGGTTATGAAGTGTCATAAATTCCACGCCCTCTTCCTTGGCGTGTGCCACCTCTTCAAGTCGTGCGGGCATTTCTGCCTCGCTGCGGCGGTATACTATCATGGCCTTCTCCGCTCCCTGACGGCGTGCGGTGCGCACCGAGTCCATTGCGGTGTTGCCGCCGCCAACCACGGCCACTCTGTGCCCTTTGAGCACCGGCGTGTCGTGGCCCGGCTGGCCTGCGCCCATCAGATTGATGCGGGTCAGATATTCGTTGCTCGACATCACTCCGTTCAGATTTTCGCCGGGGATGCCCATGAAGCGGGGGAGTCCTGCGCCCGATGCCACGAAAATGCCTTTGAACCCCATCGCGTGGAGGTCGTCATAGCTTAGTGTCTTGCCCACGATGCAATCTTTCACGAAATCCACTCCCATCGCGCGGAGCGAGGCGATTTCGGCATCAACCACCGAGTTGGGCAGACGAAATTCCGGGATGCCGTATTTCAGCACGCCTCCGATTTCATGGAGTGCCTCGTAGACGGTGACTTCATAGCCTCGCGCGGCCATGCTCCCGGCAAACGAAAGTCCCGCCGGACCGCTGCCTACCACTGCCACGCGGATGCCGTTGCTCTCCGGTCGCTGCTCTGCGAATTGTTCCGGATGTGCCTCCTTTTCGGCAAGCAATGTGTCGGCGGCAAATCGTTCGAGATAGCCGATGGCCACAGGTGCTTTCTTCATCTTGTTGTAGATGCAACGGCTCTCGCACTGTTTCTCCTGCGGACACACGCGCCCGCACACTGCCGGAAGGGCAGAGGTCTGTTTAATCACCGCGGCTGCTTCCGTAGGACGTCCCGCCTCGATTTCTTTGATAAATCCGGGGATGTCGATGCCTACCGGGCAACCCTCCACGCAGCCCGGCGTCGGGCAGTCAAGACAGCGCGAGGCTTCGGTGAGAGCCTGGCCGTAGGTCAGACCTTCGTTCACTTCCTCGTTGTTCCCGACGCGATACTCCGGGTCGAGTGTGGGCATCTTTACCCTTGGGGTTGAAGTGCGCGCCGCTGCCGTCATGCTTTCGCGCAACGCCTTGCGCCATTCCCGGTCGCGGCTGCCCGCGCCGGCTGTTGTATTGTTGGTCATACTTGGAAGTCTCAATTATAGCTTTTCAGTCGCATTAACATTTCATCGAAGTCCACCTTGTGGCCGTCAAACTCCGGTCCGTCGATACAGACGAAGCGGGTCTTGCCGTCCACTGTCACGCGGCACGCGCCACACATTCCGGTGCCGTCTACCATGATGGTGTTCAGCGACACGACAGTGGGGATGTCATACTTTGCCGTGGTAAGTGCTACGAATTTCATCATCACTGCCGGTCCGATGGCCACCACTTCGTCAACCTTCTCGCGCGCTATCACCATTTCCAGACCGGCTGTCACCAATCCTTTCGTGCCGGCCGAGCCGTCGTCGGTCATGATTATCACCTCGTCGCTGTGGGCCGCAATTTCCTCCTCAAGAATGATGAGGTCTTTGTTGCGTGCCGCGAGAATCGACACCACGCGGTTGCCCGCAGCCTTCATGGCCTTGACGATGGGCAGAAGAGGGGCCACGCCGACACCTCCGCCGCAACACACCACCGTGCCGCGATAAGCTATGTCTGTCGCCTTTCCGAGCGGCCCGACAACGTCCGTCAGGAAATCGCCCGGTTCGAGCGACGTAATCTTGTGCGTCGAAACGCCCACATCCTGAATCACAAGACGGATAGTCCCCGCCTTTTCATCCGCATCCGAGATAGTCAGAGGAATACGTTCGCCCCCCTCGCCGCACCTCACAATGACGAAATGCCCCGGGCGGCGCGAACGGGCTATCATAGGTGCCTCGACGGTGAGCCCCACAACATTGGGCGAAAAATGGTCTTTGGCAAGAATTTTGTTCATATCGTGAATATTTTTCACAAAGTTACAAATTTCCTCGCACAAACCAAAAATTCATCAAATTTCCTCTCATTTCTTCCCAAAACACCCCCCCGCCTCCCTCTCCGATATGCATCGCGTCCGGCTCTCCCCCGCGCTGCTTGGTTTGTCTTCGGGGGGGTGGGTCTCAGCCGCCGCCTAACGCCGCCCTCCGGCGCGTCCGCCTTTTTGAAGGTGTGGCGGCGCTTCAGCACCGCCCGCAGCCGCTCGTGCCCTCGTCGTCCGCTCGCGCCCCTCCCTCCTCCTCGCGTCGCTGCGTCTCCACCGCCCCGCGTTGCGCCGGGCACCCGGCGTCCCAACGTGCGCCTCCTGCTCCGGAGCGTTAGCCTTTTTGGAGGTGGGGCGGGGCTTTAGCGCCGCTCCCTGCCCGCGTCAGCCTCCGCCCTTCCGCGTTGTTTGGTTTGTCTTCGGGTAGTTGCCGCCCCCACTCTCCGGCGCGTCCGCCTTTTTGGAGGTGAGGCAAGCTTTAGCGTCGCCCCCTGCCCGCGTCCGCCCCTCCGCGCTGCTTGGTTTGTCTTCGGGTGGTTGCCGCCCCGCGCCTCTCCGCGTCGTCTCGCTTTCTCGTTCCGCGTCGCCTCTGCGCCTTCTCACCTCCGTGCGCCATCGCTTCCCTCTCAGCCCACTCCGCCCCATAACACCTCTCAGATTTCTAAGACTTATTAGAATTATAAGACTTTAGATTACGTCTCCGTCAAACACGCCTCCCCTTCAAAAGCGGCTTCTCGCGTGCTCCGTCCACCTCTCCCTTCGTCCTTCTCGTGTCGCTCCGTCCGCCCTCGCCTCCCTGCGTCAGCCTCCCGCTCCGACGCGTCGGCCTTTTTGGAGGTGGGGCAAGCTCTAGCGCCGCCCCCTGCCAGCGTCTGCGTCCGTCCCTCCGCGCTGCTTGGTTTATCTTCGGGTGGTTGCCTCTCCGCGTCGTCCCGCTTTCTCGTTCCGCGTCGCCTCTGCGCCTTCTCCCCTCCGATGCGTCAGCCCTTTTGGGTGGAGGGGCGGTGCTTCAGCTCCTCCTGCAGCCGCTCGTGCCCGCGTTGCTGTTTGCGCCCTTGTATCCCCGCGTCCAGCACGCGTTTCTCCGTGCATCCCCACGTCTCCGCGTCCGCCTCGTGCCCGCGCCACATCAGCCTTTTCGGAGGTGTGGCAAGCTTTAGCGCCGCCCCCTGCCCGCACGGCGTCCGCCCCTCCGCGTTGCTTGGTGCGTCTTCGGGTGGTTGCCGCTCCCCCCTCCGGCGCGCCGGCCTTTTTGAAGGTGTGGAGGGGCTTCAGCTCTTGCCGCGTCCGCTCCTGCCCGCATTGTCCACTCGCGCCCCTCCGACCCCACGTGCGCCTCGCGTCACCCCATGCCCGTGTTTGCTTCCGCCCCTCCGCGCTGCTTGGTTTGTCTTCGGGTGGTTACCGTCCCTCCCTCCGCGCGTTAGCCCTTTTTAGAGGTTAGGTGGGGCCTTAGCTCCGCCCGCGGCCGCTCGTGCCCGCGTCTCTGCGTTCGCTCTCGCCTCTCCGGTCTTCCGTGTCTCTCCGTCCGCCTCGCGTCTTTCCTTGTGCTTCCAGCCCACCGTCCGCCTCGTGTCTCTCCGTCCGCCTCGCTTCCATGCGTCCGCTTCCTTCTCCCGCCTCTCCGCCCAAAATCTCTCTTCCGCCAGTAAAATCCCTCCGCCCCACAAAACCTCTCATATTTCTAAGACTTATTAGAATTATAAGACGTTAGATTACGCCTACCCGTCAAAACCAGTCCCTCCGGTCAGTTCCCCCCCCCTTCCACTACAAATTTACAACATTCTCGCCCTCACCTTGATG
>JAIDCC010000045.1 GCA_029056055.1 Duncaniella sp. | reverse complement strand
TCGTCGTCGGCAGCGGCAGAGGTGTATACTCGACGACTTATGGCCGGGGGAATTTCAATGTGGCCGGGGGCGAGAGGAATGGAGCGGTCGGGGATGGGGAAAAGGAAGATGTCGCCGGTTTTGAGGGTGGTGCGCTCGGAGATGGCGGCGATGAGAGGGTCGACGACCGAGAGAATGGGGGAGAGGTCGGCGGGAGTGTCGGCGATGACGATGGAAGAGGGGAGGGAGTCAGACCACGAGCCGAGCACGATTGAGGCATCGGAAAGGTCGCGGAGGGCGACGAGCGCGGGGGCGACGGATGAGGCGTCGGCAGAGGTGATGTGTAGGGCGAGGGATATGGCGTCGCGGTAGCGCGGGAGGAAGCGGAGGGCAATGTTTTTGCCAAGCCGCCCGATGCGGACGGCGACGTGCGGACGAGCCACCCACGCGGCCTGCTCCTCGGGCATGAAGAGAGGGCGGCCGGGGAGGAGGAGCGACGAGTCGGCGTGGAGCGAGAATGGAGGGACGGGCAGAGCAGCTGAGGGGAGGGCGTGGAAGCGGATAATCTTCATGAGGGGTTTGAATCCTTGAGGCGATTGTAAATCAGAGCCAGATGGGCATAGATGGAAGTGTTCTGAATAGCGACGCCCGGGATGGCGGTGATGTGGAAGGGGGTGAAATTCCAGAGCGCCTTGGCGCCGGCGTCGACGCAGAGGCGCGCCACTCGGGCGGCTTCTTCGACGGGCACGGCGATGATGGCAATCTCGGCTTTGAGGCGCGGGAGCTGCGTGGCGAGCGACTCGAGAGGATAGACGGGGCGCCCCTCGACGATGGTGCCCGTGATGAGCGGATTGACGTCGAAACCGGCCACGATGTTGAGGCCGTAGCGCGAGAGGCCGGAGTCACTGATGAGAGCCGCGCCGAGCGAGCCGACGCCCATCATGACGGCGTTGTGACACTCGTGGAAGCCGAGGAAGTCGATGAGGCCCTTTTCGAGCTCGACGACTTCATAGCCGATGCGGGTCTTGCCTTTTATATTAAGGTATGAGAGGTCTTTGGCAATTTGCGAGGCATCGACGTTGAGTTGTTTGGAGATGGCAGTCGACGAAACATATTCGATACCCTCGGCGCGGAGACGCGCCACGCATGCCAGATACCAAGGGAGGCGGCAGATGGCCGGGTCGGGGACGAACGGACGTTGTTGCATAAGACTAAGGGTGACGGTTAGGAGTGGATGTCCGGCGCGCGCGGGAGTGAGGGGAGAAGCGTGGTGCGCGGGCTTTCTCTCCACAAAGGTAAGCAAAATTTCCCGTTATCGCTTTAATATTTAGCAAATTTTTGGTAATTTTGTAGTCAAAATCAGAAAACCCACCTACAAACAGCACAGACTATGAATCGCAAAGTACGCGTGCGCTTCGCTCCGTCGCCCACAGGGCCACTCCATATCGGCGGCGTCCGCACGGCCTTATACAACTACCTTTTTGCCCGCGCCAACGGAGGCGACATGATACTTCGCATCGAGGATACCGACTCGCATCGCTATGTGCCCGGGGCGGAAGACTACATCATCGAGGCGTTGGACTGGCTCGGCATCAAGTTTGACGAAGGAGTAGGCCACGGCGGCCCTCACGGCCCTTACCGCCAGAGCGAGCGCCGCGACATCTACCGCAAATACGTCAAGCAGCTTCTCGACGACGGAAAGGCCTACATAGCATTCGATACGCCCGAAGAGCTGGAGGCAGCGCGTGCCGCCACGCCCAACTTCCAATATGACGCGTCGACCCGCATGGGCATGCGCAACTCGCTGACTCTCGGCGCCGAGGAGACGCAGCGCCTGATTGACGCAGGGACGCCCTACGTGGTGCGCATCCTCATCGAGCCGGGCAAGGATGTGGTGGTCGACGACCTCGTGAGAGGACGCGTCGTGATTAACTCATCGGTGCTCGACGACAAGGTGCTCTACAAGAGCGCCGACGACCTGCCCACCTATCACCTGGCCAACATTGTGGATGACCACCTGATGGAGGTGACCCACGTGATACGCGGCGAGGAATGGCTTCCCTCGGCGCCGCTCCACGTGCTGCTCTATGACGCCTTCGGCTGGAGCGACACCCGCCCTCAGTTCGTGCATCTGCCGCTGCTGCTCAAGCCCGACGGCAAGGGCAAGCTCTCGAAGCGCGACGGCGACCGCCTCGGATTTCCCGTGTTCCCGCTGCTGTGGAAAGACCCCGCCACGGGCAACATCTCGCGCGGCTATCGCGAGGACGGCTATCTGCCTGAGGCGGTAATCAACTTTCTGGCGCTGCTCGGGTGGAACCCCGGCGACGACACGGAAATCATGTCGATGGACGAGCTCATCTCGAAATTCTCGTTTGACCACTGCTCGAAGTCGGGCGCGAAGTTTGCCTACGACAAGGGCCGATGGTTTAACCACGAATACCTTCAGAAACTCTCTGACGCAGAGCTGGCGCAGCTGTTCCGCCCCGTGCTCGAGGCACACGGCATAGACCCCGACAAGTTTGGCGACGACTACATCACGCGCGCCGTCGGGCTCGTCAAAGGCCGCATCAACTTTGTCAACGACCTCTGGGAGCAAGCACGCTTCTTCTTCGTGGCTCCCGAGGAGTATGCCGAAAAGGATATCCGCAAGCGCTGGAAGCCTGAGACGCCCGCCATCATGGCCGAGCTCATGGAGGTGATGCGCACGCTCCCCTCGCAGAAGTCGGCCGAGGCAGAGCCGGTAGTGCTCAAATGGGTCGAGGAGAAGGGCTACCACCTCGGCAACGTGATGAACGCGTTCCGTCTGACACTCGTGGGCGAGTGCAAGGGGCCGCACATCTTCGACATCACCGAACTGCTGGGCATCGACGAGACACTGCGACGCATGCAGCGCGGCATCGACACCATCAAAGCCCCCGAAGCGTAATGATACGGGTCGGTATTATCGGAGGGTCGGGCTACGCCGCGGGTGAGTTGGTGAGAATACTCATCAACCACCCCGACGTGCAGTTGCAGTGGATACACTCGCGCACTGTGGCCGGGCAGAGGGTGGTCGACGTGCATCAGGGACTTCACGGCGAAATCGACATGAATTTTTCGTCGACCTACGACCTGACCAACATCGATGTGCTGTTCTGCTGCCGCCCCGCGGGCAAGACGCGCGAATTTCTTGCGCAAAACCAGATACCCGAGGGATTGAAGATAATCGACCTCGCGCGCGACTACCGCATCGAGGACGGCACGCACGACTTCGTCTACGGCCTCTCGGAGCTCAACCGCAAACCGATGGTGCGCGGAGCGCTCCACGTGGCCAATCCCGGCTGCCTCGCCATGGCCGTCGAGCTCTCGCTCATTCCCCTGGCCAAAAATCTGCTGCTCAATTCCGACATCCACACCACGGTGATTACGGGGTCGACCAGCGCCGGCATCGAGCCGCGTCCGTCGAGCCACTATTCGTGGCGTAACGACAACATGGTGGTCTACCGCCCGTTTGCCCATCAGCAGGAGGGCGAGATACTCCAGACCCTGCGCGCCATGCAGCAGAGTTTTAAAGCCAAGCTCCACATGGTGCCGATGCGCGGGCCCTTCTCGCGCGGCATCATGGCCGTCAGCTATCTCGACTGTCCGCTCGAGCTGGCCGACGTCATCAAACTCTATCAAGACTACTTCGACGACCACAACTTCACGTTTATCACATCGAAAATCCCCGACCTGAAAGATGTGGTCAACACCAACAAGTGTATCGTTCACCTCGACAAGATTGACGGCAAGCTGCTCATCACGGCTGTGATAGACAATCTTCTGAAAGGAGGGGCGGGCAATGCCGTGCATACCATGAACCTGCTCTTCGGACTCGAAGAGACCACAGGTCTCACCATGAAATCGGTGGCGTTTTGACCCCGATACGGTTCATAGCCCTGCGCCTGACCCCGTATAGCGACACGCGCTCCATACTCACGGCCTACAGCCGCGAGCATGGGCGCGTGGCTCTTTCGGTGGCGGCCGGAGGAGGCCGACGCAGCGGGCGCGTCAAGGCGCTGACGCTGCCGCTCAGCCTTGTCGAAGGGGTGATAACTCCTCGCGCCGGGCGCGAAATCTGGAACGTCAGCCAGCTGGCGCCGGCCGGGGTGTTTCCGTCGCTCCACACCGACCCCGTCAAGCAGATGATGGCCATGTTTCTGGCCGAGATGCTAAGCGTGACGCTCGGCAGTTCGGGCCCCGACGCAGCGGTGTTCGACTTCATAGAAATGTCGATAGACGTGCTCGACAAGGCCGATGCCGCCTCGACGGCCAATTTCCACATCTGTTTTCTCTATCAACTCGCCGCGCTGCTCGGCATCGAGCCCGACATGGAGACCTACCGGGAGGGCGCGGTGCTCGACCTGCGCGAAGGCATTTTCCGCCGGCTGCCGCCCGTGGTGCATTCCGACTGGCTTCCGGCCGAGGCGTCGAAAGTGGCTCACTCTCTGGCGAGGATGCGCTATGGCAACATGCACTGCTGGCGGCTCAACCGCACGGAGCGGGGAGAGATTGTCGACACCATACTGAAATACTATTCCATACATTTCGCGCCGCTGCGCTCGCTGCGCACGCTCGGGGTGTTGCGCTCGCTGATGTGAGGCTACCCGCCGGACGCGAACAAATGAGAGAGGGCAGGCGTTAGATAATTGAAGTCGATTGACTTACTTAACGCAAACAACTGACTTACTTAACGCAAACAACACAACTCTCTCCTTTATGAAAAAACTATTGAAACTTCTGCCGCTTTTAGTGGCGATTTTCGGCGCCGTGGCTCTCTGGAGTTGCAGCGACGATGATGACAAAACCATCAAGAGCGACGAACTTCCGGCCGCCGCGCAGCAATTTCTCGCCACCTACTATCCCGGGGTGAAGATAGCATCGGCCACCAAGGATGGCAGCTCGTATGACGTGACGCTCGCCAACGGCCATAGCGTGGATTTCAACCTTCAGGGCGAATGGACCGATGTCGAGGCCCCGCTCGGCGAGACCATTCCGAGCGGCTTCTACCCGTTTGCCATCGACTCTTACATTTCGTCGCTCCCGCTGACCACCGGCATCAACGAAATCTCGAAGACTTTCGGCGGGGGTTACGAGGTCGAGACCGTGGCCGGGCTCGAATTGCTCTTCAACGCGCAGGGCGACTATCTCGGCATCGACAACTAACCCTGCCCGCAAGGCGTCTGATTTAACACATTGAGCGCAACCTGCTTGGAAACAATTCCGCAGGCTGCGCTCAAAAATTTTATGCCTTTCCGGACGGCTGCAAGCCGTGAGGAGGTCAGATGTAGCGGCGCGCTTTCAGCCAACCCTCGACGATGGCGGCGATGTCGGTGATGGGGAGTTTCGACGAGTCGAAAGTCAGGTCGTAGCTCGACGCGTGTCCCCAGTCCTTGTCGGTGAAAAAGTTGTAATAGTCGGCACGCCATTTGTTGGTCTTTCGGGCGAGCTGAGTGGCCTTCTCGACACTGAGTTCGGGCTGTCGGCGGCGAATGCGCGCCACGCATTCTTCTTCGGGGGCGTGGACGAAGAGATTGAGCGTGCGCGGATGGTGGCGCAGGATGTAGTCGGCTGTGCGGCCCACCACCACGAAAGGCTCTTTTTCCGCCTCCATGAGCAGGAAGTCGGCGATGGCCTTGTAGAGACCGTCGTCGGAGATGGCCGACGCACCCGTGAAATAGCACTGCGGCGTGTTGCCCATGTTAAACGAGAAGAGTCCTTGCAGGAAAGCGGGAAATTTCTCGTCGTTTTCCTCGAAAAACGCAGGGTCGATGCCCGAATTTTTCGCCGCTTCGGCGAGGAGCTCCTTGTCGAAGTACTTGATGCCGAGTCTCCGCGCCAGTTCATGGCCGAGCTCGCGGCCGCCGCTGCCAAACTGGCGTCCGACGGTGATGACGTAGGGTTGAGTGGGTGTGGCCATAGTTATCTGGCTTCTTTCAGGAGGAAAATTTCGGTGGGGAAGTGGTCGGAGTAGCCGTTGAGCCACTGGTTTCCGGCAAACGTGCGATGCGGATAGCCGCGGTAGTTTCCCTCTTTCTGCACGAGGAAGTCGAAGACGTTGATGCGGTTGCTGAGGTAGTGGAGACCCTCGCTGTCGGGGACGAGCAGCGTGCCCGACACTATAATTTGGTCGAAGAGATTCCATTTGCCGCGATAGCAGAGAGTGCCGTAGCCGCCGTCGAGGGTCTCCCACCAGGGATTATAGTAGTCGGAGGGACCCACTTCGGAGGCATCGCGTTTCGCACCGAAAGCCACTGCACACGAGCGGTCCTGAGGGTCGTCGTTGAGGTCGCCCATCATGATGACGTGCTGGTTGGGGCGAAGGGCATGGAGCGAGTCGGCGATGTGGCGCGACAGCTTGGCGGCGGCTTCGCGCAGATAGCTGCTTTCTTCCTGGCCGCCAAGACGCGAGGGCCAGTGGTTGACGATGACGCTGAGGGTGTCGCCCGCAAGGACGCCGGTGACACACATCTGGTCGCGGGTGCGGAAGTCGGGATTGCCCTCGACGATGAGCGGGGTGTTAGTCACGTCGACCACCTCAAACAGTTCGGGGTCGTAGAGCAGCCCCACGTCGATGCCGCGGCGGTCGGGCGAATCGTGGTGGACAATCTGAAGATTGCGCGCGCTGAGTTCGGGACGTTTCACGAGGTCTTCGAGCACCGAGCGGTTTTCCACTTCCGACACGCCGATGATGGCCGGGCCGTAGGGCGTCACTGGCGAGCTCATCGAGGCGATGGTGCGGGCCAGATTGCGCAACTTCGCGTTATACTTTTCCGAGTCCCACTGACGGCGTCCTTCCGGCGAGAATTCGAGGTCGAACTTACCGTTGTTGTTGATGGTGTCGAAAAGGTTTTCGAGATTGTAGAAAGCCACGCCGTAGACAAAGAAGCGGCGAGCCGAATCGGCATCGGCGCGATGGCCGCGAGGAGGTCGCTGCCCCTTATCGCCACGCTTTCCGCCACGTTTTTTGCCGTCGGGGCGCTGGCCGTCGGGGCGTTTTCCGCGTCGACCTTCGCCGCGCTGGCGCTGGCCTCCCGCGTTTCCGCCCTCATTGAAGAAGGCATTTGCATCCGGCTCCGAAGCGGGGTCGAAGTCAGGCATCTGAGCCGTTGCGAATGGAGCGGTCATTGGCAACACGAGAAAGAGAGTAAGAATTGCCGTGAGTAGTTTTTTCATGATTTATGGTGTTCAGAAAGAAATTTAGCGCCGAGTTCAAAGCCCGACACGCAAATTTACGCATTTTCCCCGAAACCGCCAAAGAAGTGAGAGCGATTTATCAGAGGAATCAGAGGAATCAGAGGCATCAGGGGGAGTCAGAGCTATCAGAGTCATCAGAGTTTTTCAGACTTCTCGGAGCTATCAGAGTTATCAGAGTCATCAGAGCTTTCCAGACTTCTCGGAATCATCAGAGTCATCAGTCTCCGGTTTTGGCGGCGTGCTTGGTGGATTACTCTGATAGCTCTGATTACTCTGATAAAATCGTCTCTGCTCTTCAAGAATCTTTTTCCGGGCCCGATACATTTCTTCTTTTATACCTCCCTTTTTCAGAAAAATAGCCTTAGCTCTTTCTATGACGCAATAGAGCATATAATCAAGTTGGTGGCAGAGGGTAAGAGCTATATTGCAGAATGCTTCCGGCGAACGCTGCCGCAATCTGATTAAAAAGTCGCCCGGCTCTTGATGGGTACGCGAGAAATCTCTGATTTGATTTACACGAGGGTCATATTTGGGCCAGATAGGCAAATCATTATGTCGAAGATAGTCTCTATAGTCTTCGCGAAGCTCTCCGAGGCTTGCCTTGGCAACGTTGGTGAGCTTAATTTCAGTTTCTCTCGATGTAGCTGCAGCCATAGACCCTTCAACAATGTTCTGCTTGCAGCTTCGCGCAGCTTGAACCATTTGGTCAGCGGTGCGGTCGTGATATTTATCCAGATAAGTCTTAACGAAAAGGTCGGTAATATCTACAATTACGAGAGATAACTTGTAGACATTCCATTCTTCGTATTTACCTGTGGGTGCGATGAAATCGAGGTTAGCCAGAGTCTTGATAATTCTTCTCCGCAAAGATATAAAGAATTTCCGAGAAATCCATCGGCGGCTCGCGGGGGGAGATGAAAAATCCTCCGGCGCGCTGACGCGGGCCGGAGGATAGCGAGGAGGAGGCGAACGTTGTCGGGCCGCCTGAATTACATTACGAAAGCGTTGAAGCCGCCGTCTACCACGGCTACGGTGCCGGTGACGAACGAGGCTGCTTCAGAGATGAGATACTGGATGGTGCCGCACAGCTCTTCGGGACGACCGAAACGCTTGAAGGGAGTCTGACGAATCACGTCGGTGCCGCGCTCGGTCAGGCTGCCGTCGGGGTTGGTGAGAAGCGCACGGTTCTGGTTGGTGAGGAAGAAACCGGGAGCGATGGCGTTGACGCGGATGTTGGGGGTGAACTTCGTGGCCACTTCGTTGGCGAGGAAAGCCGTGAAGTTGGAGATGCCCGCTTTCGCGGCGGCATATCCGAGCACACGCGTCATGGGGCGGAACGCGGCCATCGACGAGAAGTTGACAATCGAGCCGCGGCCTGCTTCGACCATCGGGCGCAGGAACACCTGTGTGGGGAGCACGGTGCCGGTGAGGTTGAGATCGACAACGGTGCGGAAGGCGTCAATCTGAACGTCGAAGAAGTTGCCCGAGGGCGCGATGGTGGCTCCGGCCATGTTGCCGCCGGCTGCATTGAGCAGTGCGTCTACGCGGCCATAGGCGGCGAGAATGTCGGCGAGGTTCTGTTCGAGCACCTCGCGGTTCATTACATCGGTGACGAGGAACATAGCCTCGCCGCCGGCTTTGCGGATATCGTCGACGATGGCATCGCCTTCTTCCTTACGGCGACCCATGATGACCACTTTAGCGCCTTCGGCTGCAAGATGACGCGCGATGCAGGCGCCGAGCACTCCGGTGCCTCCGGTGATGACCACCACCTGGTCTTTGATAGAGAAAAGTGACATTTTGAGAAATGTATCTTTTGATGAATCAAGCGGAAACCCCGCTTAATCCTGATGGGTGAAACTTGGGGCTTAGTCTTTTTCGGTGGCTACGGTGGCCATGATGCCGCCTACCATGCCGAGCGCGAGCATACGGCCGTGGAAAGAGTAGCCGGCGTTGTAGCCCATCTTCTCGTCGCCGAGCATGAGGGGGGCGTGGTCAACGCGCATCGGCACACCGGGGCGGCGCTTTTCGAACGTGCGCACCACGCTGACCAGACGCGGGTCGAGGTGGGTGGATTCCTTGAAGTCGCCGCCGGGGAGCACGTTGCAGATGCGTGCGTGTACGAAGTGGGTGCGGTCGGCATACTTCTCGGCCAGTTTGGTGACGTCGTTCTGCGCACCTGCCGAGAGCGAGCCGGCGCAGAATGTCAGACCGTTGTGGGGGTCGGGCACGGCGTTGAGGAATGCCTCGATGTCGGCGTCGCAGGTGACGATGCGGGGCAGACCGAGGATGGGACGGGGAGGGTCGTCGGGATGTACGCACATGTTGATGTCATACTCGCGGCACACGGGCATGATGGCGTTGAGGAAGTAGGCCATGTTCTCGCGCAGTTGCTTTGCGTCGATGCCTTTGTAGAGGTCGAGCAGCTCGCGGAATTTTGCCACGGGGTCGAGGTCGGCTTCAGAGATGTTGCCGTTGACGAAGCCCTGGGTCTTGACGATGATGTTTTCTACGAGACGCTTTTCGCCTTCGGGAGTCATCGAGGCCTTGAGTTCTTCGACGCGCTTCAGGGTATCGGCGTCATAGTCGGCCTCTGCGCCTTCGCGCTTGAGGATGTAGATGTCGAAGTAGGCAAACTCGGCCTGATTGAAGTAGAGGTTCGAGGTGCCGTCGGGGTTGGGGTATTCAAGGTCGGTGCGGGCCCAGTCGAGCACGGGCATGAAGTTGTAGCAGACGGTCTTGACACCCGCTTTGCCCAGATTGGCAAGCGAAACCTTGTATTTCTCGATAAGCTCGTCGCGGTCGGGGCCGGCATATTTGATAGACTCGCTGACGGGGAGCGATTCCACCACGCTCCAACGGAGCCCGTGGTCTTCGATGTAGTCGCGCATCTTGACCACTTCTTCTTCGCTCCACACTTCGCCGTTGGGAATGTGATGGAGTGCGGTGACGATACCCTCAACGCCAATCTGGCGGAGCATATCGAGAGTGATGGGGTCGTTGGGGCCAAACCAACGCCAGGTCTTTTCCATAGAAACAAATACTTATTGGGGTGATACGGGAAGATACACCCGGCTCCTGAAAGCCGGATGTATCTTTAAGATAGAGTGATGTTTAGGACCTTATTTACGGGCGTCGGCAACATAACCGATGGCCTCGCGGCACTTGTCGGTGACATACTGCCAGTCCTGAGCCTTGACGCGGTCGGAGGGGAAGAGCTTCGAGCCCATGCCTACACACCATACGCCGGCCTTTACCCAGCCTTCGATGTTTTCGCGGGTGGGTTCTACGCCGCCGGTCACCATGAGTTTGCTCCAGGGCATGGGGGCCATCAGACCCTTGACGAGCTTGGTGCCGAGCACGTCGCCGGGGAAAATCTTGCAGAGGTCGCAGCCGGTCTCCTGTGCGGCGCCTACCTCGCTCACCGAGCCGCAGCCGGGGGTGTAGGGGATGAGGCGACGGTTGCAGATGCGCGACACTTCGGGATTGAAGAGTGGGCCTACCACGAAGCATGCGCCCAGCTGGATGTAGAGGGCGGCGGTGGCGGGGTCAACCACTGAGCCTACGCCCATAGCCATGTCGGGACATTCGGCGGCTGCATATTTCACCACTTCGGCAAATACTTCGTGTGCGAAGTCGCCGCGGTTGGTAAATTCGAAGGCGCGTACGCCGCCTTCATAGCAGGCCTTGACCACCTGCTTGGCCACTTCTGCGTCTTTGTGATAGAAGACGGGGACTATGCCGGTCTCGCGCATCTTGGCGAGGACGGCAAGCTTGTCAAACTTTGCCATTGTCAGTTTCGATTGATTGAATTCGTATTTCGGGTTAAAATAGGAGTTTTCTACGATAACGCAAGTTGCGCGCGTTTGTTGTATCGCGCCGCGTAAACTTATCGCCTAAACTTATTTCGTCAGCGAGAGGGTCACGATGGAATGGGCGGGCATCTCGACTGTGAGCACGCCTTTCTTGATTTTGGCATCCTTGAAGGGTGCGAGAGTCACTTGCTCGGCGCGGTCGAAGTCGTTGTAGGCATGCACGTCGGAGGCGGTGATTATTTCGCCTGTCACTTTCGACGCGTCTATGCCGGCGAGGTCGATGTTGACGGTCTGCTTGTCGGCCAGCGAGATGTTGACGAGCGAGATGGTGGTGACGCCATCCTTTTCGGAAGCGGTCACCGACACCTCGGGCACGGTGCGCCCCTTGCTGACGTCGAGCATCGGCGCGTCAGAGGTCAGGGGGATGTGGCGCGCGCCCTGATGAGGGATGTAGCTCTTGAAGACGTAGTAGGTCGGGGTGAGCACCATCTTGTCGTCCTTGGTGAGGAGCATGGCCTGGAGCACGTTGGCAAACTGTGCGATGTTGGCCATCTTCACGCGGTCGGCGTGGTTGTGGAACACGTTCAGGGTCAGCGCGGCCACCATGGCGTCGCGCAGTGTGTTCTGCTGGTAGAGGAAGCCGGGGTTGGTGCCCGGTTCGACGTTCCACCATGTGCCCCATTCGTCTACCATCAGACCTACGCGCTTGGCGGGGTCATACTTGTCCATCACCTTCGAGTGGTCGGTCAGCACGCCGTCCATCTCGTAGGCTTTGCCCATGAGCCAATAGTAGTCGTCGTCGGTGAACTCGAGGGCCTGGCCCTTGTCGTTCCAGTTGTCTACGCAATACTGATGCACCGAGATGCCGTCCATGTGGCGGTGGGCCTTCTTCATGAGCACGTCGGTCCAGTTGGTGTCGCTGCCGTTCGAGCCTGATGCGATTTTGAAGAGCTTGTTGCCGGGGTAGTTACGGCAATAGGTGGCATATTGGCGGTAGATGTCGGCATAATACTCGGGGAGCATGTTGCCTCCGCAGCCCCAGGTCTCGTTGCCGATGCCGAGATACTTCAGGTGCCAGGGCTCTTTTCGGCCGTTGGCCATGCGGCGGCGCGCCTGCGGGCCGTCGGGTGCGGTCATGTATTCCACCCATTCGTTGAGTTCGCGCACGGAGCCTGAACCCACGTTGCCCGAGATGTAAGGCTCTACGCCGAGCATCTCGCAGAGATTGAGAAATTCGTGGGTGCCGAAGGAATTGTCTTCCACCGTGCCGCCCCAGTTGGTGTTAATCATGCGGGGACGCTCTTCCTTGGGGCCGATGCCGTCTTCCCAATGATATTCGTCGGCAAAGCAGCCGCCGGGCCAGCGCATCACGGGCACCTTGAGGTCGCGGATGGCCTGAAGCACGTCGTTGCGGTAGCCCTGCGTGTTGGGAATGGGCGAGTCTTCACCCACCCAGATGCCGCCGTAGATGCAGCTGCCGAGGTGTTCGGTGAATTGGCCGTAGATTTCAGGGGCGATGACGGCGGCCGAGTCGGAGGGCGCGAGGGTCACGTTGATAGTCTTCGTGGCTGCCGACGCTCCGAGTGCGAGGGTTGCGCTTATCGCGAGCGTGAGAACCTGTCTTTTCATTATTTTCATGGTGTGAAGGTTAGCGTGCGTTGACGTCGGTGCGTTCGCCGGCGTCACGTTTGCGCCAGAGGTTGGTCATGTCTTCGAGGGTCTTGCCCTTGGTCTCGGGCACGAGGGCTGCCACAAACCATGCGGCCACGATACAGATGACTCCGTAGAGACCGTAGACGAAGATGTGGCCGAAGCGCGACCCCATGTCGCCGAGCTCCATGTTGTACATAGGCACGAACGACGACGACACGATGAAGTTGAAAATCCACTGGAAGGCCACTGCCACTGCCACGGCTGCCGAACGGATGGTGTTGGGGAAGATTTCAGAGATGAGCACCCAGCAAATCGGGCCCCACGAGAACATGAACGAGGCCGAGTAAATCATAATCGACACTACGGGCACGATGGGAGCCACCTCGACGATGTTGCTGAGGGCTACGCCGAACGCGCCGATGGCCATGCCTATCGAGCCCCAGATGAGCAGCGGCTTGCGGCCCAGTTTCTCTACCGAGAACACGGCCACGAGGGTAAACGAGATGTTGACGATGCCCATGATGATGGTCTGCATCATCGGGTCGCCCATGTTCATCGATTCGAAGATGCGCGGTGCGTAGTAGAGCACGGCGTTGATGCCGACTGCCTGCTGGAACACCGAAAGCATTACGCCTACAAACACCACCATGATGCCGAACGAGAAGAGACGTTCGCTCTTCACCTCGGTGGTCTCCTTGATTTGCTGAAGGATTTCGCGCGCTTTGTCGATGCCGTTGATGTGGGCCAGCACGCCGAGTGCCTGTTCGTCGCGGCCGGTCAGTGCCAGATAGCGGGGCGACTCGGGCACGAGGCAGACGAGGATTGTGAACAATGCGGCCACGAAGGCTTCAGAGCCAAACATGTAGCGCCAGCCTGTCTGGATGGTCCAGAGGTCAGACTGCGAGCTAACCTGGTAGACCGTCTCGCCGATTTTCTCGATGATGGGCTGAGTGTGTTCGCCCAGGATGAGGAAGTTGACGAAGTAGACCACCAGCTGACCGAAGATGATGGCAAACTGGTTCCACGACACGAGCGTGCCGCGCATGTTCGAGGGAGCGACTTCGGCGATATACATGGGGCAGATGGCCGAGGCCAGACCCACGCCGATGCCGCCTATGATGCGGTAGAAATTGAATGCTACGAGAAGTGAGGCCGTAGGCACGCCATGCTCGAAGAACAGAAATTCGGGGGCGTAGCTGCCGAGAGCCGAGAGAAAAAAGAACACGCCGGCGAGGGCGAGAGATTTTTTGCGGCCGAAGTAGGAGGCGCAGAAGCCCGAGATGGCCGAGCCGATGACGCAGCCTAAGAGGGCCGACGACGATGTGATGCCGTGGATGGTGTCGGTGTAGACAAAGTCTTTGGCTCCGAGGAAGAAGGCCTGCAGACCCTTTTCGGCGCCCGAAATGACGGCTGTGTCATAGCCGAAGAGCAAGCCGCCGAGCACGGCCACTAATACTATCGAAAACAGATAGAGCTTGCTCCCTTGTTGGGGGTAGTTCATGGAGTTGAAAGGATTGAAAGTGGATATGTGTGTGGAGTGGAGTCAGAGGTTGCCGGCTCGTGCCGTCGGAAAAATCTCTGTAGAACGTGAGTGAGAGAGATAAAACTATGGATGCTTTAAGACCGCGACCATGTATGGTGACACCATGTACGGTGACACCATGTACGGACGTGCCTTTGGCACGTAGGCTTGGCACTGCGCACCATGCCGCGCTGCAAATCGCGCCGGCCTTTTGCGTCGCAATTCGCGCAGAATGCCCCGGAGAGCGGTCTTGAGGCAAAAGTCTCAAAACCGCTCACGCGGGGAAATGTCGGGAGAAAAAATTAGACGTACATGTTGAGGATAGCCTCGTAGAGCTCCTGCTTGCCCGAAGTCTGAGCGGGCTCGCCCTTGGTCTTGGCGTATTCTACAACTTCCTCGAGAGTGAGCTTGCCCTCTTCGAAGTCTTTGCCCTTGCCGGCGTCAAACGAAGCATAGCGCTCCTTCTTCATGCCGGGGATAGCCGATTCGGTGAGGATGGCGGCTGCGCTTTCGAGTGCGCGGGCCATAGCGTCCATACCTGCGATGTGGGCGATGAAGATGTCTTCGAGGTCGGTAGAGTTACGACGGGTCTTGGCGTCGAAGTTCGTACCGCCGTTGCCGAGGCCGCCGTTGCGGATGATTTCCATCATGGCCTGGGTGAGCTCGTAGTTGTCGATGGGGAACTGGTCGGTATCCCAGCCGTTCTGATAGTCGCCGCGGTTTGCGTCGATTGAGCCGAGCATGTTGTTGTCTACGGCCACTGCGAGTTCGTGCTCGAAGGTGTGGCCGGCGAGCGTAGCGTGGTTCACCTCGATGTTGAGCTTGAAGTCTTTGTCGAGGCCGTGAGCCTTGAGGAAACCGATGACGGTCTCGGAGTCTACGTCATACTGGTGCTTCGAGGGCTCCATGGGCTTGGGCTCGATGAGGAATGTGCCGTCGAAGCCCTGGGCGCGAGCATAGTCGCGGGCCATGCGGAGCATGGTGGCCAGGTGTTCTTTTTCGCGCTTCTGGTCGGTGTTGAGCAGGCTCATGTAGCCTTCGCGGCCGCCCCAGAACACGTAGTTCTTACCGCCGAGGGCGATGGTGGCGTCGATGGCGTTCTTGATTTGCACTGCTGCGCGGGCCACGACGTCGAAGTCGGGGTTGGTGGCGGCGCCGTTCATGTAGCGGCCGTTCGAGAAGACGTTGGCGGTGCCCCAGAGGTTCTTGATGCCGGTCTCGGCCATCTTTTCCTTGAGGTAGGCCACGACAGCCTTCAGGTTTGCTTCATACTCTTCGATAGAGTCGCCTTCTGCCACGAGGTCTACGTCGTGGAAGCAGAAGTATTCGATGCCCATCTTCTGCATGAACTCGAAGCCGGCGTCGGCTTTCTGCTTGGCGAGTTCTACGGCGTCGGTGGTGCCTTCGTTCCAGGGGAACTTCTTGGTAGGACCGCCGAACTGGTCGCCGCCCTCGGCGCAGAGGGTGTGCCACCATGCCATGGCAAACTTGAGCCATTCTTTCATGGGCTTGCCGAGAATCATCTTGTCGGCGTCGTAGTAGCGGTAGGCGAGGGGATTCTTCGAATCTTTGCCCTCGAATTTAATCTTACCGATATTAGGGAAGTATTCTTTTACTGCCATAATGATAGATAGAAAAGGTGAAAGGATTTATGTTTTTTGTTGAAAAGTTGATGTTTCGGAGTAGGGTGGTGCCGGCTGTCGGTCAGAGATTGCGCTCAAGGCGTTCTTTCCAGAGGGCGTAGGCATCGGCATAGGCGGCGCGGTCGGCCTCGCGGGGTTCGATTACCTCGATTTTCTCGAGCGATGCGAATGCCTCGTTGTTGTCTTTGTAGATGCCTGCACCCATGCCCGCGCCCTTGGCTGCGCCCACCGAGCCGTCGGTGTCGTAGAGCTCGATGACTGCGCCGCTCACGCCGGCAAGCGTGTTGCGGAAGATGGGCGAGAGAAACATGTTGGCGTGGCCGGCATGGATTTTCTTAAGCTCCATGCCCATCTGCTCCATGATTTCCATGCCATACATGAACGAGAAGACGATGCCTTCCTGCACGGCGCGCAGCAGGTGGCTGCGGTCGTGGGTGAGGAAGTTGACGCCATGTATCGAGGCGTTGATTTCCTTGTTGCGCAGCACGCGCTCGGCGCCGTTGCCGAAGGGGATGATTGAAACGCCTTTCGCGCCGATGGGCGACTGTGCGGCCAGGTCGTTCATGCCGGGATAGCTGATGGCGTCGGGGGCGAGGTTGCGCTTGCTCCACGAGTTGAGGATGCCGGTGCCGTTGATGCAGAGCAGCACGCCCAGACGGGTGGCGTCGGCCTCATGGTTGACGTGGGCGAAGGTGTTGACGCGGCTCTGAGGGTCGTAGTTCACCTCGCCAAGCACTCCGTAGACCACTCCCGAAGTGCCGGCTGTCGAAGCCACTTCGCCGGGGTTGAACACGTTGAGCGAGAGGGCGTTGTTGGGCTGGTCGCCGGCGCGGTAGCTGACGGGCGTACCCTCGGCGAGACCAAGCTCGGCGGCGGCTTGGGCCGTCACGCGGCCCTGGATGGCAAACGTGCCCACGATTTCGGGCAGGATGTCGGCCGGAAATCCGAGATAGTCGAGCAGGAACGCGGCGGGCGCATTGTTCTTGAAGTCCCACAGCATCATTTCGGAGAGACCCGAAACGGTGGTGCAGATGCGGTCGGTGAGACGCATGGCGATGTAGTCGCCCGGCAGCATGATTTTATAGATTTTCTCAAAGGTCTCAGGCTCGTTTTCCTTCACCCACTTGAGTTTGGTGGCGGTGAAGTTGCCCGGCGAGTTGAGCAGCGTGGGCAGACACTTCTCTTCGCCCAGCTCGTTGAAGGCCTTTTCGCCGTAGGGCACGCCGCGCGAGTCACACCAGATGATGGCGGGGCGCAGGGGCTGATGGTCTTTGTCTACCATCACCAGTCCGTGCATCTGATAGGAAATGCCGATTGCGGCAACATCTTTTCCGTTGGCTTTCGAGGCGGCGAGCACCGAGGCTGTCACTTCTTTCAGGCAGTCCCACCATTGCTGGGGACGCTGTTCGGCCCAGCCCGGACGAAGGGCGATGATTTCGGCTTCGGTCTTGGGGTAGAAGTCCGAAGCTACGGTCTTGCCGGTTTCGGCATCGACCAGACTTGCTTTGACAGACGAGCTGCCTATGTCATAACCAAGGAGATACATAGATTTTGTTTGGTTCGGGGTTTAAGGTTGAGTGTGTGGTGTTTGTCAGGGTGGGGAGAGAAGCGGGCTACTATAATATTAATGTACGCTATATAATATTAATAATGTGTGTCTGCGCCTGAAGCGCGGGGCTATCGGAGCGTGTTATAGATTTTGCGGTCGAATTTGTAGAAGCGTGCCGCGCGATGGGCCACTCCGCGCTGACGCTCCTCGAGCGCCACGACGTAGGGCATCTGAGCTATCTTCTTGTGGAAATTTCTCACGTCGAGCGGGCGCGAATAGATGATTTCGCAGAGAGTGCGCAGCTGCGAGGCTGTAAACTTCTTGGGCAGAAGGTCGAAGAGCATCGAGCGATTGTTGTCGGTCTCGCGGCGCACGGCTCCGAGCGCCTCCTTGATGATGAGGTTGTGGTCAAACGCCAGATGACCCACCTTGTCGATGTCAACCCATTCGGCTGTCGACGGGTCGAGCGAGCGTCCGGCCGAGGCGCCGTCGAGCTTCAGGATGGCGAAGTAGGCTATCGTGATGATGCGCTCCACGTTGGTGTTCTGTTCTTCGCGCAGCCAGTCTACGTCGCGGGGATTGTCAGTGCGGTTTTTCGAGCCGAAAGCCTTGAACTGCGTGAGAGGCACGTTGCTGACGCCGGTGAGGGTGTGGAGCACGCGCACCGCCGCCTCGTCGAGGTCTTCATCCTCATAGATGAGACTGCCCGGAAGCTTCATGTCGGCGTAGGGCTGACCATCTTTATCGATGCCCGAACGTTTCACCAACAGCACTTTAAGACTTGTGCCGTCAAACCCGAAAAGGGTGCAGTCGATAGATATGTGGTGGTTGGCAAGTTGAGCCATTAATACGTTGTTTGGGGGTGGGTATTAGAATCAAGCACAGGGCGCCGCGGCTTCTGCGTCGGGCGGTCTGTCCTATCACACCGCAAATTTACAAATCTTTTTTTAAAACGGCAAGCGAAAAAATTATGTTTTAAAACATTTATTTTTATGTAATTAGTTTTCATACATTTAACAATAACATTCCGGCCTCCGGCCTCCGCGCCGCCCCGATTTTGTTTCGGCGTCACAAACTTTTTGAGGGTGAGGGTTGTTAGATAGTCAGACGCGCTTCTCGCAGGAGCGGGAAATGCCGTCTGTCAAAAATTTTCGTGAATTTTAAAAAATATTTTATAACTGATAAAACAAATTAGAATATTCCGCGTTATAACTATTGTTGGTACCGCTCGAAGCACTGCGTTCTTCCTCGCAACGGTGCCACGTTTCAACGCCTGATTTCTTTGCTTTGATATCATCAATTCATATTGTTTCCAATAGCAACAACGTTACAACTTAATAATTTACAGCAATGAACAAACTTTTACTCGCAGCCGCACTCGCAGGCGGAATGTTTGCATCAGCATCCGCACAGAACGTCATCGAGCGTCCTACCATCGCCGACAACTGGTCTATCGGTTTTGACGCCGGTGTCACCACTCCCTTCCTCAAACATAATTTCTTCAAGAATATGCGTCCGCAGCTCGGCCTCCACGTCGAGAAGCAGCTCACCCCGCTGATTGGCGTCGGTGTCGAAGGTGCCTGGGGCATCAACACCACTTCGTCGAAGACCGTTTTCGACAGCCAGTACGTAGGCGGTTACGGTACACTTGACCTCAGCAACGCATTCGGCGGCTTCACCTGCACCCCCCGCTTCGTCGACGTCGACCTCGTTGCAGGTATGGGCTGGCTCCACTACTACGCAGTAGGTCCCCACGACATCAACGACCTCGGTGCCCGCACCGGTGTCCGCGTCAACTTCAACGTCACCGACAACTTCTCGATTTCGCTGAAGCCCGCCATCGTCTGGAACCTCACCGCATCGTCGCACAAGGTGGCCTTCAACCGTCGCCGCTCTAACGCCGAACTCATGGTTGGTTTCAACTACAACTTCGGCCCCGGCTTCAAGTGTGTCACCGTGCCTGAAGACCTCACCTCGACCGTCGCAGCCCTCAACGCTCAGGTCAACGCCCTCCGTGCCGACGTCGAAGGCGCAAGCGTAGCCCTCGCTGCCCAGACCGCCGAGAACGCTCAGCTCGCTCAGGCTCTCGCCGACTGCCAGAACGCTCCCGCCAAGGTTGTCGAGAAGACCACCAACACCCTCGAATCTGTCCGCTTCGTATTCTTCCGCATCGGTTCGAGCGTCATCACCGCCGACCAGATGCCTAACGTAGAGATGATTGCAGCCTACATGAAGAACCACCCCGATTCGAAGGTTGAAATCAAGGGCTACGCTTCGCAGGACGGTAACCCCGAATTCAACGAACGTCTCGCCGCAGCTCGTGCTGAAAGCGTCAAGAACGCCCTCATCAAGAAGTATAAGATTTCTGCCGACCGCATCACCGCCAAGGGCGAAGGCATCGGCCACATGTTCAGCGAAGAAAGCTGGAACCGTGTTTCTATCTGTACTCTCGACCGTTAATCACGACTCGACAACTCAAGGCCGCAGGCAGTCACACGCTAAGTGTCTGACCTTGGCCTGACAAAACTCTTCGTGCCCCCGACACCCTCCGCGGAGTGTCGGGGGCACTTGACGTTTCTACTCGCGACCCTCCCATTCAGTCACAGCCACTGCGTGTCGGCATCGCAAAAATTTTTTCGCCCGTATCTTTGCGAGATTTCAAGGAAAATTGTAATTTTGTAATCCGTTATGAAACACGGATTCAACAACGACAAGTATCTCCGGATACAGTCAGAACACATCAGGGAGCGCATAGCTCAGTTTGGCAACAAACTCTATCTCGAGCTCGGAGGCAAACTCTTCGACGACCATCACGCATCGCGCGTGCTGCCCGGATTTCAGCCCGACAGCAAGCTGCGCATGTTCAGTCAGCTCACCGACCAGATTGAAATCGTCATCGTCATCTCGGCGCTCGACATCGAGAAAAACAAGGTGCGCGGCGACCTCGGCATCACTTACGACGAGGATGTGCTGCGTCTGCGCGAGGAGTTCACACGTCGCGGCTTCTACGTCGGCTCGGTGGTGGTGACCCACTACAACGGTCAGAGCAGCGCCGACCTCTTCCGCCAGCGCCTCGACCGCCTCGGCATCAAGACCTACGTCCACTACACCATCGAGGGCTATCCCACCAACGTCGACCTCATCGCATCCGACGAGGGCTTCGGTCGCAACGACTATGTCGAGACCACACGCCCGCTCGTCATAGTCACCGCCCCCGGCCCCGGCAGCGGCAAGATGGCAGTGTGTCTCAGCCAGCTCTACAACGAAAACAAGCGCGGCATCGAAGCCGGCTACGCCAAGTTTGAGACATTCCCCGTGTGGAGTCTCCCCCTCAAACACCCCGTCAACATAGCCTACGAAGCCGCCACCGCCGACCTCAACGACGTCAACATGATTGACCCCTTCCATCTTGAGGCCTACGGCAAGACCGCCATCAACTACAACCGCGACATCGAAATCTTCCCCGTGCTCAACGCGCTCTTCGAGGGCATCTACGGGAAGAACCCCTACAAGTCGCCCACCGACATGGGTGTCAACATGGTAGGCTTCTGCATCGACGACGACGACGTGTGCTGCCGCGCGTCAAACGACGAAATTATCCGCCGCTATTACACCGCCCTCAACCGTTTTGCCGAGGGTGCCGACAACGAGGCCGAAATCAATAAAATCGCGCTTCTCTTCAAGCAGGCCAAAATCGACACATCCTACCGTCGCACCACCGTGGCCGCCAAGAAGCGCGCCGAATCGTGCGGCAAACCCTGTTCGGCCATCGAACTCGCCGACGGTTCGATTATCACCGCCGAGTCAGGCGACCTCCTCGGCCCGAGCGCGGCTCTCATCCTCAACGCCATCAAACACCTCGCGGGGATCGACCACAGCGTGAAACTCATCCCGCAGGCCATGATTGAGCCTATCCAAAACACGAAAATCAACTACCTGCGCTCACACAACCCGCGTCTGCACACCGACGAAGTGCTCGTGGCCCTCTCCGTCCACAGCATCGCCGACGAAAACTGCGCGCGAGCCCTGCGCTGTCTGCCGCAGCTCGAAGGCTGCCAGGTTCACTCCACCGTGATGCTTGGCGAAGTCGACCGCAAGATTTTCAAAAAGCTCGGCGTCGGCCTCACCTGCGACCCCGCCCGCAAACCCGGCAAATAACCCCGTGCTTACCCCCGCGCTTACCCCCGCGCTTAACCCTGCGAACTCCCCGCACTTAACCCAATCGCGCTAAACCCCACGCTTAATCCCCCGCTCTTAACCCCGCGCTTACCACCTGCGCATAATCCCCCGCGCTTAACCACCTGCGCATAATCCCCCGCGCTTAACCCCGCAAGTAACCCACCGCGATAAACTCCGCGATTACCCCTTGCGATTACCCCAATCGCGATTACCCCAATCGCCTCCTAACACCCCAAAGGCGCCCGCAGTCCCCTGCCGGCGCCTTTGTCGTCCCCGCACGACCGGCAGACGTGCCCCGACCCAAGATAACCGATTGATTTGCAAGTAGAACGCACCATGGCGCAATGCGGTTCAAATAGTGGATTGGGGAAGACCAACGGAAAATTCAACCGGCACACAAACTTCACAATAGCCGTATGACAGCGAGCTTATTTGAACCGCATTGCGCCATGGCGCAATGCGGTTCAAATAAAGAATTGAGGAAGACATCTGAAATTCCTACCGGCACTTCCCCAAAGATAGCAGCGCCTCCGAATCACGATAACCGATTGATTTGCAGGTAGGGACGCGCCATGGCGCGTCCGCGGCGAATTGGTACAGCGACACATGAAAACGCAAAAATGCGCGGAATTTTTTCGCGAAAATGTACGGACGTGCCTTCGGCACGTTTCCAATGCACCTCGACGGGGGTAATTTACAATTCCACAACGCATGCATCGCCAGTGAGGACGCGAAGTTGCCGCGGTGAGGCGTCCGGCCTATCAAACGTGCCAAAGGCACGTCCGTACATGGTCGCGATGGGAGTCGCGGTGGGGCGCCATCCAGCTTCACCATAGCCATATGACAGCGAGCTTATTTGAACCGCATTGCGCCATGGCGCGTCCATGTAGGCCCACGACGTCGGATTTCCGGTGTCGCTGTGCTTGCGTCGCGGCGGACGCGAAAAATCGCGTCCCTACATTGGCGCGGATGCGTTGGCGCGTGTCTGCGCGGTCGCGAGATGTAGAATTGTTGATATGCAAAACGCCTCGGACGCGGAGGCGTATGAGGCGTTGGTGTTTGAGATATCTAAATGCCCGTGGGCGGGGTTAGAGGGTCTGTTTCGAAAAGGAGAAGTCGATGCGGGCGTTGTCGAGGTCGAGGATTGTCATCACAGGCTCGGTGACGTAGGGGGCGATTGAGGCCAGGGTCTGCGACGATGAGGCTGTGTTGTAGCCGTAATAGTAGTACATGTAGTAGCTGCTCGACGAGGTGGACGATTGGTAGAACGACGCGAGTACGGGACAGATGACAAATTCAACGTCTTCGGCCGTGATTTCGTCCTTGGCCAGCATGTCGACGATGTATTCGCGCATCGACGAGAAGGTGTAGCTCTGTTTCGAGGTGTCGTAGGCGGCGTAGAACGATGTTTTGTTGTCGGGGAGCTTCATGCTGTTGAAGTAGGCGTCTTTTTCGCTCTTCTTGACGAGAAGCACGTAGGGAGGCGGGGTCAGGCCGTAGTCGTTGCTGATGTCGAGGGCGGGAATTTCGAGCGACAGAGAGTTGACGATGGCGAGTGCGCCGGCTTGTTCGCGATAGCGGCGCACGATTTCGCGTGAGGGAAACTCGAAAGAGACGTCGTAGCCGATGGGACCGACGAGCACAGGTTCGCCGGCGGCGGCACGGGCTTCAAGCTCGGGAGCCATCTTGTAGGTGATGTCGTTGTTGGTGATGACCTCGGGGGTTACGCCCATGTAGGTGCCGATGTGGTAGACTGTCGTGTCGCGGGGATTGGTGGTGTCGGCAATGGGGTGTACGGAGTGGTAGTAGACGTTGATGACATTCGACGAAATGCGAGTGACGCGACCGCTGCCGAAGGAGTTGGCAATGTAGAGGCCGGGGAAGAATTTGGCAAACGCGCCGGGAGTGGCAAACGTCTGAGGGTTTGTGAGATATTCGTTGTAGAGCTTCACGCCGAATTCGGTCGGGAGCTTCACTTCGATGTCTTTGACGAGGTAGCCGTTGGCATCGACGCTGATGGTGGAGCCGTCGAGCAGGGCCGAGTAGGTGGTCTCGCCGATTACGTTCGAGGGGTCGTAGTAGCCCGTGGGGTCGAAAGTCGAGTAGATGGGAGTCTCAAGCTGGCGTGTCAGGGGATAGACCTTCAGTCCGAGGGGCATCACTGAGTCGCCTGCAAAACCTCCGGCCGTCATCGAGAGGATGAGTTTCACGGAGTCGATGTACTCGGGTTTGACGCGGGTGGTGTCGAGGGTGGCTGCGGGCATGTACTGGCACACCACTTCGGATGAGAAAGAGCCGTAGCCCTTGGCGTCGAAAGCGCCGAGGAGCTGCAGGACGGTGCGCGACTGGAGACCGTTGTTTTCAACGGAGCGTCCGGACACCACGAAGGTGGAGTCAATGACGATTTCCACCTGGCCGTCTACCAGCGAGCTGCCGGCTTCGAGCGATTCTTCGCATGCGGCAAACGCACCGCAGGCAATAATGGTCAGTAAGAGGTATGCGAGTTTCTTCATTGCTCTGTCGGGTTTGAGAGCCTTTTCCGTGGGGGGGGTG
>JAIDCC010000044.1 GCA_029056055.1 Duncaniella sp. | reverse complement strand
CCATTACCCCCCTCTCTCATAATAATTCCCCATTCCCCATTACCCATTCCCCATTACCCTGATGCGGCATCTCATAGTCACCATACTCTTTGCCATCGGCCTGAGCTTAGCGCAGGCCGGTGCTCCCGTGTGGGAGGCCGTCGAGGGCGCCATGCGTATGCCCGCGGCTGTCGCCGCCGACCAACGCGCCGGGGCGGAAAAGGTGGAAGTGGCTGTGCGCGACGGATTTATCTATGTCGTCACTCCGCGTCAGACCTCGGTAAAGGTCTTTACCATACTGGGGCAGATGGTGAGCAGCGTGCAGCTTCAGCCGGGCACTCATCGGCTGCGTCTGAGCGCCAAGGGCATCTACATCGTTAAGGCGGGCACCACAACTCACCGCGTCATAATCTGAGTTTCTTCAATGAAGGCACGACTAATAATCAACCCCATTTCAGGGACCCAGTCAAAGGAAGGGCTTTCCGACAAGGTGAAGGCCGCACTCTCGCCCGCGGGGTGGGAGATTGACACCGTTTTTACCCGCTGCCACGGCGACGCGACGCGTCTGGCGGCCGAGGCTGCCGCGCAAGGCTTTGAGGCAGTGATTGCCGCCGGCGGCGACGGCACCGTCAACGAGACGGCCGCCGCGCTCTGTGACACTCCCACCGCGCTGGGACTCATCCCCTGCGGCTCGGGCAACGGTCTGGCACGTCATCTCAACATTCCGGTAGACATCGACGAGTCGCTGCGCATCCTTGCTTCCGAGCAGCCGCGCAAGATTGATTATGCCACCGTGGAGGCCGCCGAGGGCGACAGGGTGAAGTTTTTCTGCACGTTCGGGGTGGGGTTTGACGCGGCCGTCAGCGAGGCGTTCGCGCGCCAGCCGCGCCGCGGAAAGCTCACATATCTCAAGACCACCTTTCAGACCTTTGCGAGCTTCGAGCCTGAGGAATACGTCATCACGGCGGGGGGCATCGTGGTGAGCGAGCGAGCGCTCTTAGTGGCCGTGTGCAATGCCTCGCAATATGGCAACAACGCCTACATCGCTCCCGGCGCGAAGATTGACGACGGAATGCTCGACGTCACAATCATCCACGCCGGTTCGCCCCTCTCGGCGGCTCTCGTGGGCTTCGACCTGCTCGTGGGAAATCTGGGCAAAAACCTCCATTATCACACCTTCCGCACGCCCTCTATCACCATCTCGCGCCGCTCTCCGGGCGTGGCTCATGCCGACGGCGAGCCTATCGACCTGCCAGCCGAGTTGAAAATCGACTGTCATCCGTCGGCCATCAATGTGTTTGCCCCCCGCAACGTCGGGCCGGTCAAACCGTTTGTCACCCCCGTCATGGCTGCCATGACCGACCTCCGTCTGGCGGTCAACAAAATCATTCGCCGCGCCGAACACCGCTTTACAGAACTGACCGAAAAATCATGAACGGCACCGCCGACTCTCCCAAAGCCATCTCGCTGCTCCGCCTGACGGAGCGCATTTCGCAACTGCTCAACGCATCGGCCGGTCTGACCGACGTGTGGGTGGAGGCCGAGACGTCCGACCTCCGCCGCTCGGCCCACGTCTACCTCGAACTGGTGCAGAAAGACCCCGCTACGGGGCAGCCTCTCGCCCGACTCCGCGCCACCATCTGGCGCAACGTAGCGGCGCGCCTCGATGCCGAGTTTCACGCCGCCACCGGCCGACCCCTCGAAAGCGGCATGAAGGTGAGGGTGAGGGTCACCGTTTCGTTTCACAGTGCCTACGGCCTGTCGGCCAACATAACGGCCATCGACCCGTCATACACCGTCGGCGACCTCATGCGTCTGCGCCTCGAAATCCTCACGCGTCTGCGCGCCGAGGGCATCCTCGACCTCAACCGCACTCTGCCCTGGCCCGTGCCGGCTCTGCGCGTGGCCGTCATTTCGGCTCCCGGCGCCGCGGGCTACGGCGACTTCATCCATCAGCTGTTCACCACGCCGGCGCGTCTGCGCTTCGACGTGCGTCTCTTCCCCGCGCTCATGCAGGGCGACCGCACGCCCGCGGCCATCATTGCCGCCCTCGACGCCATTGCCGCCGAAGAGGAGCGCTGGGACTGCGTGGTGATAATTCGCGGCGGCGGCGCCACAGCCGACCTCGCGGCTTTCGACAATTACGACCTCGCCGCAAACATCGCACAATTCCCTTTGCCGGTCATCGTGGGCATCGGACATGAGCGCGACACGACCGTGCTCGACTACGTGGCCGCGCTGCGCGTCAAGACTCCCACCGCTGCCGCCGAATACCTCATCTCGCAGGCGCTCGACCTTCTTGGCCGCCTCGACGACATTGCCTCGCGCATAGCCTCACGGGCGTCGGCTCTCGTGGCTGAAGCGCGCGAACATTTGGCCTACGCCTCGGCCGCACTGCCGCATCTGCCCGAGAGGGCACTCGCCACGGCGCGCCAGCGTCTCGACACTGCCATGGGCGCAATCACACGCACCGCCGCTGCGCGCCTCCAACCCGAACACACACGCCTGGCGCGTCTGGCCGACTCGCTCGCGGCCTCGACATCGCGCCACACCGAGCGCGCCCGCGTCGGTCTCGACGAAATGGAGCGCCTGCTCGCCGTACTCTCGCCACAGGCCACCCTCTCGCGCGGCTATTCCATCACCCGCGTCGACGGCCACGCCGTCACCGACGCCTCGCAGGTGCCCCCCGGCTCAACCCTCGTCACCACCCTCGCCACCGGCACCCTCCGCTCCACCCTCACCCCCGAGCCCTAACCCCGACGGCATCAAATGGTCTGAGCCACGCCGCGACGCACCACAATGCGTGAATTCCTCGGGCTTTCCAATTCATCCCCTTCGATGATGTGCTACGCAACGAGTTAATAGTCTGAAACCCAGGTAGGGACGCGCCATGGCGCGTCCACGCAGACCCACGACGCCGAATCCCCGTGACGCGGTGCCGGCTGTCTGGAATGGGGGGATGTGCCATACGCGAAAATGTACGGACATGCCTTCGGCATGTAGGAGGTGCACCGCAACAACAATTCTCGCCGCGTAAATATCACCCAACACGCTGTGCATGAGCAACGTGCCAAAGGCACGTCCGTACATTTTCGCGTAAATTTCATGCCGTTCTCATATTCACACGTATTGCGTCCCCGCAGCCCCACCCCGTACCAATTCCCCGCACGTCAATCCCAATTCAACATCCCACCCATCCCTCGCCTCGACATCGCGCCAAACCGTCAGCGTGTCAAATCAATAGTCCTCTCTGTGAAGGAAATCATGCAGGTGGATGTGACGGATGCCGGGGTATTCTTTGAGCTGGCCGGCGATGTCCTCCATCGAAACGACATACTTCGGATAGTCGTCTCTGACGGCCTGAAGATTGCCAAATTCGCGGCTGATGGTGCCGGGGCCCGACAGGCGGTAGCACACCTGAAAGTAGACGGTTTGATTGCCTTTTCTTGCCACGAAGTCAATCTCGCCTGACGGAAGCACGCCTACGTAAACCTCGTAGCCCTGTATCAGCAGATGATGTCTCACGACGTTCTCCATAATTTTTTCGATACTTCCGAAGATATCGGGCATTTCGTTGGCTATGGCGTTTCGCATACCGTGGTCGCTGAAATAATATTTCTCAATCAGCTCGAAAAGCCGCTTGCCATGGATGTCGTAACGCGCCACTGAGTCAACGATAAATGCGTCATTTATGGCTTTGAGGTATTTTGAGACCAAATCGTTAGTGACAGTCGAGCCCTGCGACTTCAAATACTTCACGATACTGTTGACCGACACGAGTTGCCCGGCATTGTCGGCGAGAAAACGAATCAGATTTTCGAGAAATCTGACATTGCGTATCTGCTCTCTCGCAATGATGTCCTTGAGTACCACGGTATTGTAGATGCCCTGAAGATAGGCCTTTATTTCGGGCACCTCATCGAAGCGATAGTTGACCAGACCGGGCATTCCCCCAAACTCCAGATATCTCAGCAATGAGTCGCGGGTGTCCTGAAGCTGATGGAACACCAGAAATTCACCATATCCGAGACTGTAGACAGGTATTTCTATGTATCTGCCCGAGAATTTGGTGGCTATTTCCGACGAAAACATGTAGGCGTTGCTTCCGGTGACCACTATCTGGCACCGCTCTTCGGCATAAAGGCTGCGGAGCGCAGTCTCATAGCCTTCGATATCCTGAATCTCATCGATAAGCAGATAATTATCTGCACCTTCCGGCAGCTCCCTGACCACATGGGCGTAAAGGTCGGCCCCCGTCTTTATGAAGTCGAAGTTTCCGAAATCCTTGTCGATGAAAAGCACGTTGGCATCCTGACGATGTTCCTTCAACCATCGGACCAACGACCTCAACATGAAACTCTTCCCCACTCGCCGCTGTCCCACCAGGACGAGCATCATGCCCCGACCCAATTGGCGGGTGATTCTGTTCAAGTAAATCGGCCTCTCGATTATCTTCATAAAAGTAAGTCTGAAAATTTGTCTGAATTTAACACAAAGTTACCGACTATACTCGAAACTTCCAAGAAAAATACTGAAAGTTTACGGGTATACTCGAAACTTTTGGCGATTTTCCCGAAAGTTTGCGGGTATAGTCGAAACTTTTCTACTGATAGTTGATAAAAACGAGGTAGGGGCCGGAGGCGGAGATGACGAAGCGGGGGGCGACGGTTTCGTTGAGCGTACCCTGCCACCACGAAGTGAAGTCGCGCAGGGGGTAGCGCAGCCCCTCGGCATGGAGTCCGACTGCTCCGAAGTTGAACACCGACACCTGTGTGCCCTCGGGGCAGACAAACTCGCGCCTCCCCGTGGCGGCTATGAAGACGCCATAGTCGGTGAAGATGCGGGCGTCGATGCCGCGGGCGAGGTAGTCGACGAGGAGACTTACGTTGCCGATGGTATGGTCTTCGCGTCGCCCCGTGGCTCCGATGATGGCTATGCGGGTGATGCCACGGGCTGCGAGGTAGCTGACAGCTTTTGTCTGGTCGTTGGTCTCCTGGTCGGGGTTGCGACGCACAATCGCGGCATATTTCCGTGCAAGGTCGGGCGAGAGCGAATCGCCGTCGCCCACGATGCGCCACACCCCAGGGAGCGCAGGGTCGGCGATGTAGCTGTTGGCCGCCCCGTCGCAACACACTATGCGCTCACACTCGGCGAGCAGCCGCAGCGGGAGGGGGGCCGTGGGGAAATCACCGGCGTCGACCACTACGGCCTCGGGGCGGAAGGATGAATAGATGTCAGTCATTTTTACGTCAAAAATCCTCTCCTTGCATCAGAAGGAGAGGATGAAGAAAAAAGGGGGGATGTTATTTCTTTCGGTAGCCGCACTTGTGGCAGACACCGTTTTCGTCGAGCGCGATGCCGCAGAGGGGGCAACGGTCGATGTCGTTGTGGGTCGAGAAGTCCATCTCGGCCGCGTTGACGCCGCTGCTGAACTTAATCTTGGCGATGTTGAGTTTGTCTTTGAGCAGATCGTAGACAATCTTAATCATGCCCTCGACGGTCATAGTCTCCTTCGTCACCACGAGTCGGGCGTCGGGATAGGCCGTGGCAAGCTCGGTCTTGAAGGCGGGGCCCTTCATGGTGTTCTGGGGTGAGCCGTTGAGGATGCCCTGCTTTTCGTAGACGCCGAGGATGGCGGGGAGCAGGGGGTCGTCTTCGCGCAACACGAGCGCGTGGTCGAAGTTCTGAAGCACGTCCCAAGCCGTCTTTCTGATTTCGTTGCATGGGAAGACCATGTTGACACCTTCATTTACGGTATCTTCCACTTCGATGGTCATAATTCCTGTGTGGCCGTGAAGGTACTGTGCCTCACCCTTGAATCCGTAGAAACGGTGGGCATACTGAAGATCGAATGTCGTAATACTTCTCATACGATTGGAGGAGATTTTGTTTTAGCGTTAATAGGAGTTGTGACGGCATAACGCGCAGCGGCGGCTCTTGGTTCATCGCGATGCTAAAATTTTCCGCAAAATCATATCGCGAAGGCAAAATTTCAGCCTTTCGACGGTGCATTTGTCTACTCGCCGGCGCAAATCGCTTTCCATTTGCGATAGCCTGCGATGGCAATGACCGTGTAGAGCAGATAGAGCACCGCCGTGGGCCACAGACCCTTGTAGGCATAGAGCGCGGCACACGCGGCATCGGCCGCAATCCACACCAGCCACTGCTCGACATATTTGCGGGCGAGCATCCAGAGAGCCACCACGCTCAGGGCCGTGGTAAACGCATCGGCCCAGGGCACCGTGCTGTCGGTGAGGCGGCTCAGCACGAGGCCCGTGACGACGAACACCGCCACCCCTGCCCCGACAAGAGGCCACGCCAGACGGCGCGGCGTGCGCGTGATGGGGGTCGAAGTGTCGGCGCCACCATTCGCACCCCGCAGCCAGCAGACGAGCCCGTAGACCGACGCCACGATGTAGTAGACATTGATGGCGAGGTCGGCATACAGCCCCGCCTCGTAGAACACGCCGAGGTAGAGCGCCGGCATGAGGATGCTCGGCACCCACAGCCACGCACTCGCGCGATATTCGAAATAGAGATAGACCAGCCCCAGCCCCGCCGCCGTCAATTCGAGATAGTCCATAAACACATGCTTAAGTAAGTCCGAAAAATCATTCGTTTACAGTGTCATATGCGGCAATCTTCCTGATACTGTGAAGTGCGGAGGTTAAGGTTGGCGATATGGTGGCGCAGCATCATATCCTGAGCAATGGTGGAATCTTCGTTCTCACGGCTGTCAACCAATGCCTGGATATACTCGCCCTTGTCTTCTTTGCTCACGATGGAGGGGACGAGCCCAAGCTGACGTTGCACCATATTCATCACCAATCGCGTAGTGCGGCCGTTTCCATCAACCCAAGGGTGAATAGTCACAAGCCGGTAGTGGGCTTCAAAACTCAAACGATAGCACGTCGCGACATCGGTCCTGTCAATGTCGGCAATTTCTTTGTTGAGCCACCGGCAGAAGTCATCCACAGCCCGTGGAACTTTATTGTAGGCCAGATAGCTTCGACCTCCGACCCCCGCGCTGACATTGCAAAGACGGAAATCGCCTTTTGATGAATCAAACTGCCCGGCAAGAGTGGAGTAGTCGCCTCCCGTGCGGCGCATTACGAGAGCCGACAATTGCTGTAACAACTGCGGCGTATAGACGAGGTCTGCTGATGCTATTTTAAACGCATGAAGATAAGCATCTTTCAAATCAACGTTCATCATCTGCTCGGTCAGAGAGCGTCCTTTGGCGGATATCCCTTCATCGAAAAGCAGTTGGTTTTCAATTTCAGTAACGGTAGAACCCTCGATAGCCGTAGAATGGGTCACAATCGAGTAGAGGTAGAACTTCTGATAGTCTACCTGCTCCTCTACACCCGAAGCCAAATAAGTCTTCAGAGCCTCCTCTATCTGTATGTCAAGATTCTTATCCATTATGTTTCAATAAGTTCTAAAAATGAAACGAACCATCCGGAAAGCACGCATTTTGGATGTTGCATAATTTTTCTTTCCATAATTCGTTATATTGAAGTTGTTTAAACTTTTTTACGGTGAAAAAAGTTCATTAAGTATGTGTTCGAAATTATTTAATGTATTGGGTTATGAAGTATGTGGATGAAATTTTGCATTCGGCTGAAGGCGTTATGGGGTTCCATAACAACTGAAGCCGAATTAGAAAGTTCGCCTCAGAATTCATAAGCCAATGCATTAAATAATTTCTAACACATACTTAAGGTAGAAGTTGAAAACGACCTCATTTTTATAAACGTACATAAATCCCGAATAGTATCTTATGACAAAAACGATATATCTCGCCGGGGGGTGCTTCTGGGGCACCGCCCACCTCTTTTCGCTGGTCGACGGCGTCGAGAAGAGCGTAGCCGGCTATGCCAACAGCCGCATCGCCGACCCGACCTACAAGATGGTCTGCACCGGTCTGACCGGCGCGGCCGAGACTGTCGAAGTGGTCTACGACGACTCCCGCGTGGGGCTGTCGGAGCTGCTCGACATCTACTTCCGCAGCATCGACCCCACCACCCTCAACCGTCAGGGCAACGACCGGGGCACGCAGTATCGCACCGGCATCTACTACACCGACCCCGCCGACCTGCCCGTAATCGAGGCCGTGACGGCCACGGTGGCGCGACGCCACTCTGAGCCGGTGGTGGTAGAAGTAGGGCCGCTCGTCAATTTCTATCCCGCCGAACTCTATCATCAGGACTACCTCTACAAAAACCCCGACGGCTATTGCCACGTCGACCCGGCGCTGTTTCGCGAAGTGGCCGCCCGCAGCCCGCGTCAGGCCGCAGGCGCCGACAAGACCGAGTTGCGCCGCCGCCTGACCCCCTTGCAGTGGGAAGTGACGCAGAACGGCGCGACGGAGCGGCCTTTCGTCAACGAATACGACCACGAATTTCGCCCCGGCATCTACGTAGACATCACCGACGGCACTCCCCTCTTCGTCTCCTCACGCAAGTATGACTCCGGTTGCGGGTGGCCGGCCTTCACCGCCCCCATCGACCCCGCGCTCATCACGCGCCACGACGACAATTCCTACGGACGCCACCGCACCGAAGTGCGCTCGGCCTCGAGCGGCGCCCACTTGGGCCACGTCTTCACCGACGGCCCCGCCGACGCCGGCGGTCTGCGCTACTGCATCAACTCCGCCTCGCTCCGCTTCATCCCCGAGGCCGACATGTCCGCCGAAGGCTACGCCGACTTCCTCCCCCTCATCGAACGCTGACCTCTCCACCCACAGAAAAAAATCCGACCTGACTCACACGAGCCAGGCCGGATTACTATTTTTCTGTGAGTGTTACGACCCGTCAGGGCACCATCACTTTGACTGTCTCACTCTCGGCCGCGATGATGTAGACACCCGGAGCGACAGCGACGGTGACATCGCCGGTGAGTTCAATCGTGCGGCTTACGCCTGCCACGTTAGAGAGTTGGGCCATGATGCCCTCGCCACCTTCGATGCGGATTGCACCCTTCGAGGTTGTAACGCGCAAGAGTGCGTCGGCCGGAGTCACGAGAGCCGTCGACTTGGCGTCGTAGACCTTCATGTTGTCAATTCCGACAGAGCCGTAGTTGTTGATGAGGGCGCGCAGGCGGAACTGCATCACCGGCGACTTGACCTCGGAGAGAGGGATGCTGACGAGATTCCATTCGTCGGTGCCCACAGCAGGAGGAGTGGTGGAGAGACGGCTGACATAGTCCTCGCCGGGAGCGCGCACTTCTACCTCGAAGAGATTCTTATCGTCCTCGCCGAAATTGCGGAGGTAGAGCTCGAGAACGGGCTGCTCCATATCGGCAATCGAGATTTTTCCCGACGAGAGTTCGACGCCCTGACCTGCCTGCTGACCGTAGAACAGCATGAAGCCATTGTCGGCATCGTGGGAATTGACGCCTTCGAGCTGACTGTCGGTATAGACGCCCAGCAAGCCCTCGTTGATGGTATTGACACCAAACACATGAGTGAGCTCGCCGCCGGCAAACGACTCGGCGAAATCGCTGTAGGGCTCGCCGACAGGAATCATATCCGACTGCATACCAACGCCCTGCCCCTTGTCGGTCACGCCATAGACGGCATAGCGCACGAAGTCCTGAGCCTCATCAAACTCGGGGGCGAGAGACATTTCGGTGCCGCTGAAGTTGCTTGCAACGGTCTCCACGACTGTCTGGTTGTCAATTCTGAAGACGTTGTATTTCACCAGGTCGGGATTGATGGCGTCGCCGAGATGATTGACGGCCACGGCATCCCATTTCAGCACCACTTCGCCGGTGTTGCCAACTTCGGTAAGCGTCACGCCTGTCACCGCGCCGGGCATTCCGGGGCCGCAGTAGACACTCTGCGACACCGGGGCACTCTCCATGCCGGCCTTTTCGACAATGGCCGTGAAGGTGTAGTCGCCGCAGGCCTCGAGAGTATGTGCGAAAGAGACGACTGTCCCTGCCGCGGGCTGCTCGACGGTCTTGATTACCTCATCGCCGCACATCACCTTGACGGCGTCGGGAGCATCCATCGGCTCGCCGTTGACGTAGGTGGTCGGGACGGTCAGCGCAATGGTCGCGACGGGATTGCCGAGTGCGTCGGGGGTCACCTTGAAGTCAGCTGCCGCAGACGGCGCGGCGGCCTCGGCACCCTGCGTCACCGACAGGTCGGAGAGATAAAGGTAGAACGAATCTGCATCTGAAAGAGCATGGAAACCTATGTAGTAGAGCCCGGTGGCCGAGGGGGTAAACTTCGCCTCCGAAGTTTCGGCACCCTCCTGCAATGTGGCAATCACCGCAGGCTCCTTGAGCGAGGTGGTCATAGCCTCGGCCGTGGGGGCGGTGCCAATCATCACCTCCAACTTTTCGGGACATGCCACAGACTGACACCACGCGCGCCATGAAACGACGTAATTCTTTCCTTCCGTCAGCTTGATGGCGGGCAGGATGAGCCAGTCGTCTGACGCGGCGGCCTGATTGCTCTCAATGCGCACGCTGTTTCCGAAGAATTTCCATGTGTATTCGTCGGCGTTGCTGTCGAGAATGGTGAAATCGTCCATAGCCTCGGCGTCTGCGAAATTCTGGACGTAGGGAGGCAGAAGCGAACCGAGCACTACGGCGTTCGACTCCATGACTCCAATCTCATCGCCGTCATAGCTCATCGCGAGCGTGTAGGCATACACGGTCTTCTCTTCGGGAGCCTCAAAATCGAGAGTGGCCGAATTTGCCTTCGTGGCCTCCTCGATAACCTTCTCCTCGGGAGAGGTCTGAACGAGACGATAGGAAATCTTTTCGGCGTCGATGTAGCCGCCCGACGCGCCCGTTACGGCTTCATCCCAGGCAAGAGTCATGGAGCCGTCGGCATAGCCCGCCGTGAAGACGGAGGGCATCGCAGGAATGTCTTCGCCGATGAACTCCTCAACGAGAGCAGCCGCTCCGTCGCCCGCCTCGTTTGAGAGATAGACGCGGAAGGTGTAGCGGCCCGCTTGTGGAAGTGTGAAGGCAGCTTCGGCCGACGCTCCCGGCATAACGGAGCCCGACACCTCGACATCGCCGCATATCACGTGGTAGTCCATCTCGCCTTCAGCCTCACTGCCGTCGCTGAGAAGCGCAGGTGCGGTAAACGCCACTTTGCCCGACAGATTGCCCTGCGGGAAGAGGAGCTCGAGGTTTTCCACCATCGCCGGAGCCTTCGCGCTGACCTCGGCCACGGGGCAATACATACCGACGATTTCCTCCATGTCGGGGAAGTCGAGCAGAAGGGTGCCGCTACCGGTATGCACGTCGATTTCTACGAGTCCGCAGGCGTCAAACGTACACATGGCATAGAACATGCGCCCCGTTGCGGGGTCGATGCAGCCCGATGTGTCATATTCGCTGAAATAGCCGACGTTGCCGACCAGCGTCAGTTCGCCCGTGCCGCTGTCGACTTTAAGAAACTCGGAGTCGTAGATTTCGTAATACTCGTTTTCAAGGTCGCGCAACACATACATGTTGCCCATCGCATCGCACGACAGAGCCGTGTAGACACCCTCGGGCAGCGTGCCGAGCGGCGTAAACTCAGGCGTCTCCGACGAATAGTCGATGTTGGCCCACACATAGTCGTCGCCGTAGTCTTCGGGATTGAAAATGCCGTAGAGACGGTTGTCGGCCGGATTCAGACACAGAGCTATAGGCACCTGCTCGGCGGGCACCTCGGCTTCATAGACCACGTCGCCGCTCTCGAGCGAGTAGCCGCGCACTGTCCCGCAGTCCCAATCGTCGGTGGTCACGTAATAGACCCCTCCGAGAGCCACGCCGCCGCGTTCGCCCTCGATGTCGGCGAGGAGCAGCGTGAATTCGCTGTCGTCTGACTGCGGCAGCTGATAGAGGCCCATGTCAAAGAGTTCATAGGAGTCAATAACGTTGCCGTAGATTACAGGGATATCCTGCCCGGCCTCGCGCGACATGGGAGCCGACGTGACAGGGCGTGTATTGGTGAGACGGAGTTTGGGTGACGTCTGCTGCATCCGGGCATGGTCGCGCGCTGTTTTCTTAGCTTTGACGGCAGGACGCTTCCCGTGGGTGGCGGAAGTGGTCAGGGGCAGTTCCCCTACGGTCACCTTCGAGTCGGCGTGTGCCGGAGCGGCAATAGAAATGGCAAGACCTACACCCAGCGTAAGCGTGTGTAGAACTTTCTTCATAGAACAATGTGTAAGATTGGTGATTTTGAGCGCAAAAATAATGATATCGCAGGAATCAGAAATTAATTTATATTAAGAAGTTGTTTAAACTTTTTTACGGTGAAATAGAAATTCATTAAGGTAGAAGTTGAAAACGACCTCTTTTCGGGTCTTTCATCATCTTTTTGGCTGATTTTTCACCTCTCATCGGTCGTGTAGCTCGCTACACTCCCTCTTCGATGTGGAAAATCATCTCAAAAATCTGATAAAATCTCCGAAAAGAAAAAAGTTTAAACAACTTCTAAAATTTGCGCCCGGGCAGACAAATTAACGCCGTTATCGGCTGCCCGAGTCCGAATTGTCGGAAAGGATTTCCTTTTTGATTTTCGAGAGGTGCTGCTCGGTGATGCCGAGGTAGGAGGCTATCATTTTCGACGACACTATCCGGAAAATCTTTTTCCATCGTGTCCTGACCTCATTTTTCACGAGCGTGTCATGGGAGCCTTCACCGGACGACGAGGCAGCCGATGTCTGCTTCTCGCGCGCGGGCAGAGCCGACGACAGGCGTCGGGTGAGCTGGATGAGGCGCGTCTTTGCGTCGCCGCTGAGCACCAGATTTCTGTGTTCGTGATAATAACACTGGTTTTGCGCCATGCTCAGCACCCACTGTGTAAATTCGTGCGACTCGGCTATCATCCGGTCGTAATGACTCTTCGGAATGACAAGCAGCTCCGTGGGGCAACACGCCTCGAAGCGGTAGTAGGAAGGCTCGCCGGCATAGAAACAATGGAAGGAGACAATCATCGTGCCGGGCAACGCGAAGCCGGCCGTCGTCTCGAGATTGCCGTCCATGAAGGTGCCGCGTATCAGCCCCGACTTCACGATGTAGAGATTGGTGTCAAGCACCCCGGCATCTATCATAGGCTCGTAGGTGTGGAGCGTTTTGAGCGTGCCTTCGCTCAGAAACCGGTGCATGATTCGGGAGTCCAATCTGTACTTGGCCTCCATGTCGAGCAGCTGCATGAGTGCCGACAATTCTTCGTGCGACAGGTTTTCCGACATAACAGTTTTCGTATTGTTGCCGCAAATTTAGTCAAATTATTCGAGATTGCAAACCTTTAGCCGCGGATTATGGTGAAAGTCATGTAGGCGGCGTAGAGGAGGATGAGGAGGAGGCCGAAGAGACGCGACACGCGGTGGGAGGGCATGAGGGCGGGCACGAGCCACAGCAGTGCGGCGGCGCCGGCGAGGGTGGCGAAATCCACAAATCCTATCGCGTCGGCCCGCAGGGGGATGACGAGCGAACTGAGCCCCACCGAGAGCAGGGCGTTGATGATGCACGACCCCACGATGTTGCCCAGCGCTATCCCGCTCGCGCCTTTGAGTGTGGCGGTGAGCGAGGTGACGAGGTCGGGCAGGGCGTTGCCGATAGCCACTACCGTGAGGGCCACCATGGCCTGACTCATGCCCACTTTGAGCGCGAGCCCCTCCGCGCCGTCGACCACCCAGTTGCCTCCCACCACCAGCGCGCCCAGTCCGATGACTATCAGCAGCCACGAATACCACGGCTTGGCTTTAATCACGGCAAACCCGGCCTCGACGGCGGCCACTTCGCTCCGCGCTGTCCGGGCCGAGGCCACGCCGTGGGTCGGGGCGGTCGCGACGGTCGGCGCCGCCTCCGGCTGTTCGGAGCGCGACGACAGGAGCATGAACCACATGTAGAAGGCGAAAATCATCAGCAGCATTATGCCCGCCGAGCGGTCGACCACGTTGTGGGCCGCGCCGTCAAACAACACCGTGTCGCCGGCCACCCACAGCGCCGCCGAGGCGATGAAAAGGATGGGGAGGTCCTGGCGGCGCATCACGTCGCTCACCCGCCACGGCCTCACTACGCCCATCACGCCGATGACGAGAAGGAGGTCGAAGATGTTTGAGCCTATCACCTCGCCCACGGCTATCGCGGGGTGGTGTTGAAACGCCGACTCGACACACACCACCATGTCGGGCAGCGTGCTTCCGAGAGCCACCACCGTCAGGCCTATCACCAGATTTGACACTTTGAAGCGTTTGGCCACAGCCACCGCGCCGTCGGTGACGTAGTTGGCTCCGAGCACGAGCAGGGCCAGCCCGAGCAGCAGAAAGATGATGTCGTGAAGCATAATCCGCGTGAGTTTTGAGGTTTGTAAAGTGTGAACAATTAACTAATGTTAAATGTTTTATCACCGACTTCCCGTGCACCGGTTTTGCCACCTCCCTCGCAAACCTCAGCTGTTTTCGCGCGTTCTATTTCTATACGCAATCCCACCCATTCTTCCTCACACCTCAACCTCACGGCTTATGAAGTACATTTCAAACGGCAAAGGGCAGATACCTCTCATCACCCTCATAGCGCTCCTCTCGATTTCGCTGACAGTCAATCTCCCCGGTCTGGCCGTCTCGCCTATGTTGGGCAAACTCGCCGACATCTTCCCCCACGCCTCGCAGCTCGAAGTGCAGCTGCTCACCCTCCTGCCTAATCTGGTGATTATCCCCATAATTCTCATTGCCGGCAAGATTGCGAGCGTCAGATACCAGACGGCAGTTCTGGCCGCCGGCCTGGCCATCTTCATCCTCTCGGGCGTGCTCTACCTGACGGCCGACACCATGCCGATGCTCGTGGGTCTGGGCGCGTTGCTCGGAGTGGGCTGCGGCCTCATCGTGCCTATCGCCGCAGGGTTGCTCTCCGAGTGGTTCTACGGCGAGCAGAAGGTCAGGGTGCTCGGTTTCAAGTCGGGCACGTCGAACGGCATCGTCATCCTCGCCACAATCTTCGTCGGGTGGGCGGCCGGTTTCAGCTGGCACTCCGCCTTCTGCGTCTACCTCGTGCCGGTCATCCCGCTCCTACTGCTCCCCTTCATGAGCAATTCGTTCATACGCAAACATCTGCGCGAGGGGGCGCCCGCCACTTCAGCCGTGCCCTCCGCTCCGGCAGCCGCCGCGCCCGCAGCTCCGCGCGTCGCCCACCCCGCCACGACGCTCGCCGGGGTCATCGGCCTCTACGTGGCGCTGACGGCCACCTCGATGGTGTTCACCTACTACCTGCCCTTCACGATGAAACACTACGGCCTGACCACGGCGCAGGTGGGCGTGGCCACGGCGATGTTCTATGTCACGGCCATGATTGGCGGTTTCTCGCTCACACCGTTCCTCCACCTCGCGCGGCGCACCGCTCTCTACGTCTGCTGCATCATTATGACCGCCGGACTCCTCACCCTCGGCTGCTTCCACACCATGGCCGCCTATGTGACGGGCGTGCTCCTCATCGGGTTCGGCTACGGTCTGTTCCAACCCATCGTCTACAACAAGACCACTGAAATCGCCCCCGACAAGGCGCGCTCCACCAAATACTTCTCCTACACCCTCGCCGGCAACTATACGGCTCTCGCCATAGTCCCCGTGATGGTGGAACTCTTTCAGCGCATTTTCAACAACCACACCCCCGACTTCCCCTACTTCATCGCCGCAGCCATCCTCGGCCTGACCTTCTTGGTCGGTCTGGTGAAGCACAAATCGTTTGTCTGGCGCACATAATCACATCCTGATAACCTCTTGCCTATGACCCCCTCCAAAGATACATCTCCGAAAACGTCGGTCCGCACTTCCGACGGCCGGAAAGACCTGCGCAAAGTGCTGGGCTACGCGCTGCCGTTCGGCGTGTCGGCGGCACTCATCGTGTGGCTCTTCCACAAGGTCGACGTCCGCACCATCATCAGCATCACCCGCGAGTCGTGCGACTATCGCTGGCTGCTGGCCATGTGCGCGGTGCTGGTGGTGTCGCGTTCGGTCAGGGGCATACGCTGGGGCATTCAGTTGCGTGCCGCCGGCGTGCGCCGCATGCCTGCGTTTGCCGAAATGGTGTCAATCTACGGCGCCTACGCTCTCAATCTCATTCTGACGGGCGTCGGCGAGGTGTGGCGCTGCATCTATGTGGCGCGCCGTCAGAGGGCCTCGCTTTCCACTGTCGTGGGCACCGACCTCGGGGACCGCATTTCCGATGCGATTATGATAACCTTGCTCACACTGCTCACCGTAGTCGTGGCGAGTCCGGTGCTGCGCCGGTTCATGGACCACTACAGCATCGGGCGCGACGTGGTGGCCATCCTCTCGTCGCCCTGGCTCTGGATTTGCCTCGCAGGCGTGGTCGGGGCGCTCGTGTGGGTGATGCGCTCGCACTCGCAAAACAGCATCGTGCTACGCATCCGCCGCGAGTGTGCCAACCTCTGGGACGGATTCAGGGTGCTTTTCACCATGAAGCATCAGCTGCGGTTCTGGAGCTACACGCTCGTCATCTGGGTGGCCTACTTCCTGCTGACCTACCTCAGCTTTTTCGCCTTTCCGTTCACCCGCGCCCTCGTGCGTCCCGAGCTTGCCTACGGCCTGCTGCCGGGGCTGGTGGTGTTTGTCTTCGGCTCGGTGAGCATCGCCGTCCCCGCCTCCGGAGGCCTCGGGCCATGGAACTTGGCGGTGATTTTCGCCCTCTCGCTCTATGGTGTCGACAATGCCGACGCCGCCACGTTTGCCATGGTGGTCTGGGCTTTCCAGACCGTCACGCAGGTGCTGCTCGGCGTGGTCAGCGCGGCCTACATAGCCCGCTACCGCCGCGACAACCGTCAGGGCCGCCGTCAATCGTCGTCGTCGTCATCGCCGCGTTCGGCCGGGGCGAGACAGGGGTAGCCGTCATAGCCTATCGCCTTCACCTTGAGTTCGGGCGCCGTCTCGGGCAGCGGCGTGCCGAGGATGGCCTTGCAGAGCGCCTCGGCTATGTCGCGCGCAAGCTGAAGGCGCTTCTGGCTCCAAAGCAGCTGTTTCCACTCCACGCGCATCACTATGTGGTTGGCGTCATCCTCAAACTCCAGTTTCCGCAGGAAGTGTTTTTTCGAATTGGTGTTGTGATACTCCTGATGGTCGAGGGTCAGCCCCAGGTCGTTGCCCACGATTTCGGCCAGCGTCGCGTAGAACGCCTCGTAGGTCTGCGCGTCTTTCACGAAGAGGTCGTCGCCGGCCGTGCGTGCGTCGCCCTTCTTGCCTCCGATGTTGAGGTGGAGATTTGTGGGGTAAGGAGGGTCGAGCGCGCCGCTCGCCACTATCACCGTCAGCGACCACGCTCCCTCGCGCTTCATCAGTCGTTCGAGGTCGGCGGCATACTCCGGCAGTCCCTCCACCTCGTCGCGGCTGTCGAACGCGTAATACGATTTGTAGGGTGCCCTCGCGCCGGTCTCGCGGCTGATATAGTTAAACTGTCCCATGTAGGCCAGGTAGAAACAGAAGTGGGTCAGGCCCGGGTCAATCATGTTCGACGGGGCCACTATCGTGATGCGCGACCCGCGGTCGATGCAGCAGCCATACGGGGTGTTCTGCGGGTAGTGTTCCACGGCTATGCGGTCGGCCACGTAGGAGTTTTCCTCGGTCGGCACCGACGCGGCGAGATTGACCACACGGAAGCCGGGTCCGTGGGCCACGGCCTCCTTCAGCCGGTCTTCGCTCATGTCGAGACGCGCCTTGAGGTCGTCGACACTGCGGAAGGGCACCACCACCTGCAGCCCCGTCGGGCGGTCGAGCTTTCGCTCAAAGCCGTTGCGCAGCGTCTCGGCGTCGCGCTTCACTTCGTCCTTATGGTTGCGCTTTTCTATCGCGTCGGTAAACCCTGCGCCGATGATGCCCGTAGGCACCGCCACGATGGCTATGCCGAGCAGACCCACGATGCAGGCTATCACACGCCCCACTATGGTCACCGGCGGCGTGTCGGCAAACTGCCCCGGGTCGCCGATGTATTGCGCGAACGCCCACATCACCGACACCGCTCCGTTGTGGTAGACCTCGGGCTGGGCGTCATGCTCGGCGAAGTAGAGCACCAGACTGAGGATAAACGTTATCACCACCAGAAACTGCATCGACACTATCAACTCGTGGCGTTTCTCGCGGATGGCGTCGCTCAGCAGCGACACCGATTTCGTGTAGCGTCCGATGCGCAGCGTCCGCACCACTCTCGCCGTTCGCAACGCCTTGAAGGCCAACACAGGGAGCGGGAAAATCCATTGCAGATAGAACGGAAACGTCGACAGCACGTCTATCGCTCCGTAAAACGTGAAGCAATACCGCAGACGTCCGCGCCAACCCTTCCACTTCGGATTGATGAGCGGGGCCACCCAGATGCGGAGCGACACCTCGACGGTGAAAAACACCAGTGTCACAATCTCCACCCACATCAGCACACGGCGCAAACGCGGGTCGATGTCAAACGTGGATAGAAAAATCTCGGTCGTACTGAGCAAAATCATAAAAATGATGAGCCAGTCGACTATGTTATGCCATTGGCGCGTGTGCAGATTGTCGTCGAGCGCACGCGCAAGCTCTTTCTTAAATTTCTTCAATGAATATGCCATTGCTTTTCTATTCTCTCTTGAGCCGAGGCCCCATGGCGCAACACATCCCCTGCGGGGATGCATTGCACTGTAATTGCCTGATTAGCAGGTAGGGACGCGCCATGGCGCGTCCACGCAGACCCACGACGACGAATTACCCCCTCTCGCCGCGCCAACGTCTCTGCGGACGCGCCATGGCGCGTCCCTACCTGCAAATCAATCGGTTATCTTGATTCAGAGACGCTGCTATCTTTTGGGGAGGCGCCGGTAAGAATTTCAGATGCCTTCCTCAATTCTTTATTTGAACCGCATTGTGCCAAAGGCACGCCCTTACCTGCGGCGTTTCTTCTTGCCCGACCCGAAAATCAACCCCAGCACCAGCGACCCGACCTTACGCTCGAGCCCCTGACGCGACGTCGGAATCCCCGTCGCACGCGCGAATTTCCGTTTGGCCGCAGTAATCCCCACGGCTCGTTTCCATGAAAAAGACAACCCTGGAATCTTCATATGAAATCTTTAAGTATGTGTTCGAAATTATTTATTGTATCGGCTTATGAAGTATGTGTGTGAAATTTTGCATTCGGCTGAAGGCGTTATGGGGTGCCATAACAATTGAAGCCGGATACAAAAGTTCGCCTCATGATTTATGAGACAATGCATTAAATAATTTTGAACACATACTTAGTTAAATCATTAACGCCACTTCTCACTCCTCAAACATTCCGAGCATGTAGAGCAGGAAACACGCGCCCAGAATCAGCGTGGTCAGACAGCCGCGGCAACCGCAGCCCCCCTTGTCGCCCCCGAACAGCCATTGCAGCGTCAGCACGGCAAACACTCCCTTCAGAAAATCGCTCATTTCGTGGCCCGCGTTTTGTTGAGCTGCGCCTGTGCTATCTGACGCTTCAGCGTCTCGATGTTACGTTTGTGGCTCTCGGCCTTATCGACCTTGCTCTTTCTGTAGGAAGCCTTGAGAGTGGGCGACGACGCACTTTTTATCATGCGCGCATACGACTCGTTGTCGCGTTTCATCGCCTCCTTCTCGCGCGTCACCCTCGCCCGAAGGTCGATTATCTGTTTCTGATAATATGCTTTTGTGCTCATATATACAACATTGGGTAGTCGAGAAGCCGCCACGGGCAGAAATCATTCCGCCGTGACGGCTTCAGGCCGTTTCACTTCTTTGCGGCGGCGGCGAGAGTGTCGTCGTCGTTGGCCAGCTTGGTGTTGTCGGCGTTGGCCACCTGCACACCGATGCCGTAGGCGTCGGCCACCATCTTCTCGAAGCTGCCCACCTTGCGGTTGGCGCCCACGGTGATTTCGCCACCCTTGGCGCCCTCGGCGCGGATTGAAGCGAGCGTGGCGTCGTCCTTGGCGGGCGACTTGCAAGTCAGTGTGGTGTAGACGCGCAGCGTCAGGCCGAATGTTTCTTTAAACTTCTCTTTGAGGCCTTTCACTTTCATGCGGCCGTCAATCTTGAAATCTGCCATTGTTGATTGATATGTTTTTAGATTTTTATGATTACCTTTGCCTCCGCCCCGGGGTCTGCAATGCCGTGAGGCGTGGCTACGGCGTTTCAGAGGATTTCGAATTCGGTGCGGCGGTTCACCTCCGAGTCGGGCTGTTCGGCATCCTTGAGCTGCGAGCTGCCCAGACCCTTTGCCTCGAGACGCGAGGCGTCGATGCCTTCTTTGTTGACCAGGAAATCTACGGCTGCCTGTGCGCGCGCTTCCGAGAGAGTCTGATTGGCGGCGGCATCACCTTCGGCCGATGTGTGGCCCTCGATGCGCAGACGTAGTTCGGGGTTCTGCTTCATAACCCTGGCCAAATCGTGAAGTGCCAGCTTAGCATCGTCGGTGAGGTCGGCACTGCCCTGCGCGAATTGTGCGGCGTTGAAGTTGCTCTCGATGTCGGCAATCTGCTGCACATACACGGTGTCGCGCACTATCACCTCTCTTTCGACAATCTTCTCTACCTCGACCACCTTCTCGCCGCGCGGCAGGCAGAGAGCCACCACCACACCGGCCACGAGCAAAGCCAACAGCAGCCACAGCCACCAGGGCAATCCTTTCTTGGCCACGACGGCCACCGGAGGAACGTAGCCGTTGAGGTATTCGAGGCGGTAGCCCCCTTTCTCGCCCTTCATGGCTTTCTCAAACTCGGCCACTTCGATGTCGTAGAGGCTGCCATGCTCGACCATGCGGTCGAACGACGGTTTCGACCACACCTGACAGAGAGCCACCTTCGTGCCGTCCTGAAGCTCAATCACTTCGTCGGGTTTGGCGAAGTAGAGGCTCATCTTTTCGTTATACTTCTCGGCCTCTTCGACGGGAAGGAAGTTCTCGGGAACACCCTTGTCGGGGCATATCGAATTTGGGAAAGCCTTGCGCAAATCCTCAAGTGTGGCCTGCGGATACATCACCACGTAGGCGTGGGCTATGCCAAGCGACGTGCGGTTTTGTGCTTTACCGTAGACTTTTATCTTATTTGCCATTATAATTTATTGTTGTGTTTAAGCAGGGACGCCCCATGGCGCAATGCGGTTCAAATAGAGGATTGAGGAAGACCTGTACCGCATCCCCGGAGGGGATGCATGGCACTGTAATCGTTTGATTAGCAGGCAGGGACGCGCCATGGCGCGTCCGCGGCGACAGGGGAAATTTTTTACGGCGTGGGGCGGTGTGGACGCGACAAATCGCGTCACGGCCTCTTATTCTTCGTCGTCGGGTTCGAACGACACTTCGAGCTCGGGCTCCGACTTCACGAGGTCGCAGAGCATCAGCACGGCGGCGTCACGGTCGATGTCGAGCGCCTCGGCAAGCGCCAGCAGATTGTGCACCTCGCCGAAGGTGAGCACATTGTCGCAGAGTGCCATCTGGAGCAGTGCCTGGAACACTTCGCCCGTTTCCTCGTCGTCAACCTTGGCGGCGTGCTTCACGGCAAAGTCGGTGGCTTTGTCTTCGTCCATGTTTTTGAGTTCCACGAGAGCGGCCTGCACGTTCATGGTCAGTTCTTTCTCGGTGAGACCGAGAGCCTCGGCGATTTCGCCTATCGTGGTGCGTTCCACTTCCGAAAATTCGCCGTCGGCCCAGATGATGGCGGCCAGGATGGAGCCTATCGTTGCATTTGATGTTTTCATTTTTTCTTTGCGGTTGAGGGGTTTAAGTAAGTGAGCAAAATAAATGAACAGATAAAAGGAAGTTATTTTTGAGATGATTTGAGGCTTGAGTGAAGAAGCATAGCGAGCTATGCGACTGAACGAAAGGCTCAAAGCATCCAAAAAGAACGAGTTTTATTGTTCAAGAATTTTCTCTTTACATATCTCGTTTTATTTTTTGAACTTACTTAACGGAACAGACGTTTCAGACGGTTGACCAGCGAGTTCTTGGCCTTGCGCGCCTTGGCCATGCGCTCGGCTATCGCCTTGCCTTCCTTGGTGCGTTTGTCTACCTTGCCCGATGCGGTCTTCTTGAGTTTCGAATTGGGAGCCGAGGCCTTTGCCGTTGATTTTGCCTTTGCGGCACGTGCCTTGGCAAGACGCTCCTTGAGTTCCTTGTACTCCTTGGTGCGCTTGTCCATCTTGCCCGAGGCGGTTGTCTTTACTGCCATAGTTATGATTGGGTTTACTTATTGATACTTTTTTATTTGTCGTAGGGGTTGTAGAAATCCTTGCCCAGTTGCCAGAGATAACGGTCGATGTCCTTGTAAGAATAGCTGTCAAGACCATAAGCCTTTGCGAAATCGTCTATCGCGCCCTTGAATGTCGCAAACTCTGTCAGCTCCTTCTTGCTCTTAAACCTGAAGAAAGCGGGATTTCTCTTGCGCAGTTCAGCCAGGACATCACACACGTAGCGGTCGAATATCGGATAGAGCAGCGGTTGATGGTGAGAGCAATACTTGGTGGCGAACGAATAATTACGCCGCCCCTCCACAAGTGCTATTTCCTCCACCAGACTGTCGTCACCCCGCTTCAGACGCTCGTCAAAGTCTTCAATCTCAACGATTTTCCGCGCTACGGGGGCTATCCGGTAGATATTTGTCGAATAGAAATCGTTAAGAGCCGAACACTTGATGATTACGCATCGCATATCGGTGTTCTGACTGAAAATCGGGTCTTCGCGAAAAATCATCGAAAGAGCCTTCTCGTTGTCCACGTAATCGCCGAGGCCATCCCACGTGTCGAGATATCTCTTAAGTTCCGACTCCGACGGACGATAGTCTTCAGGCAGCCCTCCGGGCTTTTTCACGGGCTTTGCGGGGGCAGCCGCGACCGCCTCCTCCGAGTCAACGTGACTGTCAGTGGCTTCCTTTGCAGCGGGGGCGGGGGCGGGGGCGGAGCTGTTGAGGAAGTCAACCAGCTTGCGTCCCGCACTTTGGGTGTTCCACTTGGAATCAATCTCGAAACCCACCTCGGCGGCTATCGTGCGAATAGCGGCCATTGCACTTGGCACAAGCTCGCCGGAGTTGAGGATGACGATTTTTCCGCCATCCTCAACACGGAGCTCGTAGGTGGAATAGTTGGCTGATTTCTTTGCCATTTGCGGGGGATTTGCGTCGGAGGGGTGCGCTTACTTGCCTGCGTTGATGAAGTCGACGAGCTTCGAGCCGTTGTTGCGGGTGTTCGACTTCTCGTTGATTTCAAAACCCACCGTGGCGGCTATCTCGCGGAGCGCGCCGAGAGTGTTGCCATACGTGCGATAGGTCTCAATCGAGCCGCTGTCGCGCTTGACGATGGTGTATTCGCCGATTTCAGCCTGATTGCCCTCGCCGAACTCCTTGATGAGTTTCGAGCCAAACTGACGGGTGGTCCAGTTGGGGTCATACTCGAAGCCCTTGGCCTCGGCACACTCGCGCAGCGAGCCCTTCACATTGTCATAGATTTTGAGGACGCGGACCGTGCCCGAATCCTCGACGGTGATGATGTATTCACCGCTGATTGCTGATTTCTTTGCCATTGTAGTAGTCTGATTATTATAATTTTCGGTTGATTTGTAGGATGTTCGGTTGATTTGCAGGATTTCCCATTCGCCTGAAAAGTCCTGCTATTGCAAAGTTAATTCAATTATCCGCATGTCGGCTTCTCTGACCGAGAACGCTTTTTTCTCTGTTGTGCGAATATTTATTTCTCACCTTCTTGCGCCCGAGCAGCCCGTGAGGCGCCTTTCGCCCGTCGGTTGGGGGTGGTGCGAGCCGCCGCGTCCAGCCCGGAGCGGAGGTTCAGGCCGACGGCATCCGGCCCTCCTCCGGCACAATCACTCGGGCGGGGGGGGTAGTAAAGTCCTTATTTTCAGATAATTGCAGACTCGCCGAAAAATATTTGAAGAAGTCGGTATTAAGCGCCACGCTCAATCGGTAGAGCAGGTCGGTGTCAATGCATCCGCGCGAGAAGATGTTGTAGATGTTGCGGCGGTCGCAGTTGATTTTTCGGCTGAGCCAGGTGACGGTGCGCTCCTGGCGTCGCAGCTCGTCTTCGATGATTTTTCCTATTTGGACCGGTTCGTCACCGGCAGATACAATTTTACGCCTCATTTGCATAATAACTTTCCGTTGACTCCCTGCCGCATCGCAGGCATCTGTCGGAGAGACGACGACGATGGCTATGCGCGGAGCATCTGAAACTTATTGCAAACGGGACGCAATGATATGGGTTTACTGGTATAACAGAAGGGAAGAAGAGCCGTTCCAACTCTTTCAGCCCCGCCGGGCCGAATTGCCAAGGAGATGTAATCTTCCCCATCCGCGGAGGGAGGGTGGGTGTGTGTCGCGCGGATGTTGCACTGCAAAATTACAAACATTCCGTGACACGGCAAGCACAAAAGTGTGAAAAATTTTGTCACACTTTCGGGATTTAGCGAGGGAAATCGGGATTTAGCGGGATTTATCGGGAGAAATTCCGATTTTTTTGAAAAACGGCGGCGGCTTGCCGCCTCTGCGGGGAGAGGTGGCAAGCCGCCGGGGGAATGCGATAGGGATGTCGGGGGGCGCGGGGCTTAGAGTGGTCATATTAACAAAATAAGCAG
>JAIDCC010000043.1 GCA_029056055.1 Duncaniella sp. | reverse complement strand
CATACGGCTATTGTGAAGTTTGGGCGCCGGTAGAAGTGTCCGAAGGTCTTCCTCAACCCTTTATTTGAACCGCATTGCGCCATGGCGCGTCCCTACCGGGTGTGACATCGCGTTCCCACCGGGTTTCGCGTGCAGCATGGGCGGTTTGTCGTCGTGGGTCTCGGCGGGCGCAATGTATTGCGCCCCTACAGGGTCGTCGAATTGTCACCGTCGCCGAAGTGTCACCGTCGCTGAATTGTCATCGTTGCCACATTCATTCTCTAAATACGGCAAAGGCAGCCGGTCTGCCGACCGGCCGCGCTTGCTATACTTGGGAGATTGTGTGCCTCTCTATTTCTTTACTGGATGAGGAACGAGAAGGTCGAGATGTTTTTCAGTGCCACGCCTGTACCCTTGGCCACACAGAGCAGAGGGTCTTCGGCGATGTGGAACTGAATGCCAATCTTGTCGGTGAGACGCTTGTCGAGGCCGCGGAGCAGGGCACCGCCGCCGGCAAGGAAGATGCCGTTCATCACGATGTCGGAATAGAGTTCGGGGGGAGTCTCGTCGAGGGCCTGAAGCACGGCAGCCTCGATGCGCGAGACAGACTTCTCGATGCAGTGCGAGATTTCCTGATAGCTGACGGGCACCTCCATGGGGAGAGCGGTCATCTTGTTGGGGCCGCGCACGATGTAGTCCTCGGGGGGATTTTCGAGCTCGGTGAGGGCCGAACCGACATGGATTTTGATTTGCTCGGCAGTGCGTTCGCCAATCTTGACGTTGTGCACGCGGCTCATGTGTTCCATGATGTCGTCGGTGAGGTCGTCGCCGGCCACCTGGATGCTCTTGTTTGACACGATGCCACCGAGCGAGATGACGGCGATTTCGGTGGTGCCTCCGCCTATGTCGACAATCATGTTGCCCTGCGGGGCGAGTACGTCGATGCCGATGCCGAGAGCGGCAGCCATAGGCTCGTAAATCATGTAGACGTCGCGGCCGTTGGCGTGCTCCGACGAGTCGCGCACGGCGCGGATTTCAACTTCGGTAGAACCCGAAGGAATGCCCACCACCATCTTGAGCGACTGCTGGGTGAACCAGTTGCTCTTCGACGAGGCCTTCTTGATAAGACCGCGAATCATCATTTCGGCGGCGTTGAAGTTGGCAATCACGCCCTTGCGGAGGGGTCGGATTGTCTCGATGCCGTCGTTTTCCTTGCCCTGCATGAGCTTGGCCTCGCGCCCTACGGCGATGGGTTTGCCGGTGCGCTTGTTGATGGCCACGATAGAGGGCTCGTCGATGACGATCTTATCGTTGTGGATTATGATGGTATTGGCCGTTCCGAGATCCATTGCGATCTCTTTGGTCAGTGAGAAAAGTCCCATAAACAGGTGTTTTGAGGAGTAAGTGAGGGATTGTTTGTGGAAATCAGTGTTTGAAGTGACGGAAGCCGGTGGTGACCATCGCTACGTCGTGAGTGTTGCAGAAGTCGATGCTTTCGTTGTCGCGGATAGAGCCTCCGGGGTGGATTACGGCCTTGACGCCGGCAGCGGCGGCAATCTCGACGCAGTCGGGGAAGGGGAAGAATGCGTCGGAAGCCATGACGGCACCATTGAGGTCGAAGCCGAACGAATGAGCCTTCTCGATGGCCTGCTTGAGGGCGTCGACGCGCGAGGTCTGGCCTACGCCGCTGGCCACGAGCATACCGTTCTTGGCGAGCACAATCGAATTGCTTTTCGAATTCTTGACAATCTTGTTGGCGAAGAGGAGGTCGGCAGCCTGCTCGGGGGTGACGGCCAGAGTGGTGACCTGCTTGAGGTCGTCGAGGGTCTCGACCTTGAGGTCGCGCTCCTGCACGAGTGCGCCGTTGAGAATCGAGCGATACTGGCGTGTGGTGGTCAGGGGCTGCTTCTGCACCAGGATGATGCGGTTTTTCTTCTGCTTGAGAATTTCGAGGGCGGCATCGGTGTAGGAGGGAGCGATGATTACCTCGAAGAAAATCTTGTTGATTTCCTCAGCGGCTGTTTCGTCAACCTCGCCGTTGGTGATGAGCACGCCACCGAAAGCGCTGACGGGGTCGCCGGCGAGGGCATCGCGCCAAGCCTCGGCGATGGTGGGGCGAGTGGCCAGACCGCAGGCGTTGTTGTGCTTGAGCACTGCGAAAGTCGGGTCGGTGAACTCGGAGATGAGGCAAACGGCAGCGTCGATGTCGAGCAGGTTGTTGTAGGAGATTTCCTTGCCGTGGAGCTGGCTGAACATTGCGTCGAAGTCGCCGAAGAAGTAGCCCTGCTGATGGGGATTTTCGCCGTAGCGCATCTTCTTGGCATCGTCGATGGCAATGCGGAGAGCGTCGACCTTCTCGATGGCGCAAGGCTTCTCGGTCTGCGAGAAATAGTTGAAGATGTCGGTGTCATAGCCCGAAGAGACAGCGAAAGCCTGTCCGGCAAACCAGCGGCGTTCGTCGAGCGACGACTCGGCACCGTTGCGGCGGAGCATCTCGGCCAGGGGAGCATACTGAGCTTTCGAGGCCACGATGATGACGTCGTTGTAGTTTTTGGCAGCAGCGCGGATGAGCGAGATGCCGCCTATGTCGATTTTTTCGATGATGTCGGCCTCGGGAGCGCCCGATGCAACGGTGGCGCTGAAGGGGTAGAGGTCGACGATGACAAGGTCGATTTCAGGAATTTCGTATTTGGCAATCTGCTCGCGGTCTCCTTCGTTGTCGCGGCGGTTGAGGATGCCGCCGAACACTTTGGGGTGGAGGGTCTTGACGCGGCCGCCGAGGATAGAGGGGTAGCCGGTGAGGTCTTCTACGGCCTCGCACTCATAGCCGAGGCTTTCGATGAATGAGCGAGTGCCGCCGGTAGAGAGAAATTTCACACCGTCGTTATGGAGAAGCGAGAGGATTTCTTCCAATCCGTCTTTATAGAAGACAGAGATGAGCGCTGTCTTGATTTTCTTGTTTTCTGACATCGAAACTGAGGTTTTACTGATAGGATTGACAGGCGGGATTTCCCGACTGAAAATAGTTCGGTGCAAAATTACAAAAAATTCTGCTCATAATTAAATAACATAAGTGAAAATTTAAGAAAAAAATTTACGGGGGAGGGTGTGGGCGTGTGCGCACGCCCTTGACGGCGGGAAGGGAGATGAGATATTTTGAGAATTGAGAATTGAGAAATTGACGTTTTGACATTTTGACATTTTGACATCTTGACATCTTGACAATTTGACAATTTGACAAAATGACAAATTGAGAATTGAGAATTGAGAAAGCCGGCAGGGCGAGGCGTATTGCGCAAATCAAGCCACACCCCCACTACAGCTATCTGCAATGGGGGTGACGATGGGAATGCCTCGGGGTGGAGCTGTCCGCTGGGCGGCGGGGATTATTTGCTGCGGGCGAGGATGAGGGCGGAGCGGGGGGCTACGGTGAGGGTGCCTCCGCGCGTGGTGGAGAGGCCGTCGGCATTGATGCGGCCATCTTCGGCTATGACGGTCCAGTCTTTGCGGGCGACTTTGATGGTCTGTGCCTCGTTACTTCCGTTAAACACCACTTTGATTTCGTTCCATGAGTCGCCGTTGGCATTGTCGACGAGCGAGTAGCTGACGAGGCCGGGACGCACGGGGTCGAAGCGCAGGTGACGGGCCACTTGGTCGGTGGTGGTCATGCGGAATGCGGGGTGCTCCTTGCGCAGACGGATGAGCTCTTTGTAGTAGGCCATCTGCTCGGCGTTGGAGTGTTTGAGTTCCCAGTCTATGGCGTTGATTGAGTCGGGCGATTTATAGGAATTGTGGACGCCCTTCTTGTCGCGGAAAATTTCTTCGCCGGCAAAGATGAAGGGAGTGCCCTGCGAGGTGAGCACGATGGTCTGGGCGAGTCGGGCTGCACGCTGACGGTCGGCCTCGGAGTCGTCGGGGAGCGAGAGGCGCAGTTTGTCGGTGAGCATGAGGTCGTCGTGACACGAAACGTAGTTGATTACCTGGGTCGGGGCGGCCGCGTAGGGGAATTTGGAGTTGGCTCCCTTCGAGTAGTCGACCTGCGGATGGGCGGTAGCGGCTACGATGCCGATTTTGACAGTCTCTTCGAGGCCCGGTTTGCCTGTGGCGAAACCGCGGTCGGCGGCATCGGTGTAGTGGCCTTTGACAGCGTCGCGGAGGTCGTCGGAGAAGACGGCAACCTGCGGCATTTTGGCGACGTTTTCCTTAAGGGCGCGGCGCTCGACGGGCAGGGGAGAGTCGCCGGCGGTCCAACCCTCGCCGTAGACGAAGATGTCGGGGCGAATTTCCTTGAGGGCGGCAGCCACTTCGTTCATAGTCTCGATGTCGTGGATGGCCATGAGGTCGAAACGGAAGCCGTCAATATGATATTCGTCGGCCCAGTATTTGACGGAGTTGACTATGTAGTCGCGCATCTGCTGACGGTCGGAGGCCGTTTCGTTGCCGCAGCCCGAGGCGTCGCTGTAGGAGCCGTCGGGGCGGTGGCGGTAGTAGTAGCCGGGTGCGGTGAGCGAGAAGTTGGAATTGTCGTTGTCGGCGGTGTGGTTGTAGACCACGTCCATCACCACGCCCAGACCGTTGTCGTGGAGACTCTTGACCATCTCTTTCATTTCGCGCACACGTGCGGCGGGGTCGGAGGGATTGGTGGAGTAGGAGCCTTCGGGGGCATTGTAGTTGAGCGGGTCGTAGCCCCAGTTGTAGGTGTTGGCGGGGAGGTTGGCCTCGTCGACGCTGTTGTAGTCGTAGGAGGGGAGGATGTGGACGTGGGTCACGCCGAGTTCCTTGAGGTGGTCGATGCCTGTGGCTTCGCCGTGGGCGTTATGTGTGGCAGGCTCGGTGAGAGCGAGAAATTTGCCTTTGTTCGCGATGCCCGACGAGGGAGAAACCGAGAAATCGCGGTGGTGCATTTCGTAGATTACGGCATCGTTGATGTGGGCGAGAGCGGGGCCGCGGTCGGCTTCCCAGCCTTCGGGATTTGTGGTGGCGAAGTCGATGATTGCGGCGCGCTGACCGTTGACACCTACGGCCTTGGCCCACACGCCGGGGGTCTCGTCAAGCCAACGGCCTGAGTGTTTGATAGAGAAGGTGTAGAAATCGCCGTAGAGCTGTCGGGGGACGGAGGCCACCCATGTGCCACCTTCGGAGCGGGTCATGTCGAGGGTGTCGGTGGCGGCGGTGTTGGCACCGGTAGGGTAGAGGATTACGCGGGCGGCTTCAGCTTCGGGCGACCAAAGACGCCAGTGAGTGCCCGAGGCGTCGACGGTCAGTTCGAGGTCGGTGCCGTCGTAGGTGGGAAACGTTTCGAAGCGGCTGTCGGGATTTTGAGCCGACAGAGCTGCGGGGGCGGCAAGACACATCAGTGTGGCTAATTGAATGCTGTTCATATCAATGGAAAGAGATACAGGTAGGTAAGTATGATGGAGGTGGAAAGACAAAAAGAGACCACCCGGGAGCGACCGAGCAGAAGCAGCGGTCAACGCCCGGGTGGATGAGAATCAGTTTCGCTTGGGAGCGAGCTTAGTCAATCTGGATTACGAGATAGTTTGAAGTCTGCCAGAACTTGGCGGGGTTGGTGATGCGGAGCACCTTCTGACCGTCGGCATCGACGATAGTGTAGGAGTCGGCGGGCTGAGCGGTCATCACTTTGGCCTTCTTGCTGTGGAGGGGGATTTCGGTGAGAGTGCGCTTGTCGGCAGCGGTGAAGTAGTTGCTGTCGAAGTCGCCGCGCATCACCTTAGTCTTGCGGAGGAAGCCAGATTCGATGATGTCTTTCTGCTTGAGTTCGCCCTTCGAGCCGATGGCGTAGAAGACGGTGTTGAGTTCGTCTTCGGCTTTCTTGGCCTCAGCCTCGGCGGCAGCGCGAGCTTCCGACTCTTCGGAGACGGTGTTGTGGAGGTTTTCAACCTCGGTGTTCAGACCGGTGACGGTAGTGGTGAGTTCCTCGATTTTGATGTTGGCTTCGGCGAGCTGATTGGTGAGAGTAGAAAGCTCGGTGGTCTGCTCGGCAATCTGAGCCTTGAGGGTGTCGATGGTCTTGCGGAGGGTCTGGTTTTCGGCGCCCATCTTGGAGAGCTTGCTTTCGAGCTGAGCGAGGCGTTCCTGACGCTCGCGAATGGTCTGCTGGATGGCAATGATGTCGTTGCGGATTTGCTCTTTGCGCGAGGGGGTCTCGTTTTGAAGCGACGAGGGCGTGGTGATGATTTTCTCGAGGTCCTTGATTTGGTTCATGCCGGCCTGGATATCGTTGACGAGCATGAGGAGGGAGTCTTGAGTGGCAAGTGTCTCCTGGAGGTCGCCTTTGAGCTGGGCGTTTTCATCTTCGGCCTGACGAAGCTTGTCGCCGTTGCAACCGGAGAGGATGGCTGCGAGAGCTACAGCCGCGATAGAGAGTTTTTTCATCGTCGTTGATTTTGATGTTGTGAGTAGAGTGAGAAAAATGCGGGATGACGGGTCAAAGTGATGAGTTGTCTCCGCTGTCGTCGCTACGGTATTTGTTGCGGTGGACCCGGGGGCCGCCCGATGGCTTTTGACCTATGATAATAACGATTTCGCCTTTGGGATTGTTCACGGTGAAGTGTTCGGCGAGCTCAGCGAGGGTGCCGCGAACGGTGGTTTCGAACTTCTTTGAGATTTCTCTCGACACGGAGGCTTCTCGGTCGGGGCCGCAGACTTCGGCGAGTTCGGTGAGGGTGCGCACCAGTCGGAGGGGCGACTCGTAGACTATCACGGTGCAGTCTGACTCGGCGATGGCTTCGAGGCGTGTGCGACGTCCTTTCTTGGGGGGAAGGAAGCCTTCGAAGGTGAAGCGGTCGGTGGGGAGGCCGGAGCAGACCAAGGCGGGGACAAAGGCTGTCGGGCCGGGGAGACACTCTACGTCGATGCCTTGACGGCGACATTCGCGGGTGAGCATGAAGCCGGGGTCGGAAATGGCGGGAGTGCCCGCGTCGGAGATGAGAGCCACGTTTTCGCCTCCGAGCAGACGCTCGATGATGGGGAGCGTCGTGGAGTGCTCGTTGAATTTGTGGTGGCTCGCGCAGGGAGTGGTGATTTCGAAGCGACTCAGGAGCGGGGCCGAGGTGCGGGTGTCTTCGGCAAAGATGCGGTCGACGCTGTGCAACACCTCGACGGCGCGCGGAGTCATGTCGGCCATATTGCCCACCGGGGTCGGCACGATGAAAAGTTTTCCTGCCATGGGATGAGAAGTGAGAAATGAGAATTGAGAAGGAGAGATTGTCATCTTGTCAATTTGACATTTTGACAATTTGACATTATGACATTTTGACAATTTGATAACTTGACAATTAATCAGGCGAAGTGCTTGGCCACGATGCCGAAGAAGTCTTTGACGGCGGGGTCTGACGGGTCGAGGCAAAGGTCGTCGGTGAGATATTCGCGCGCTTCGTCGAGCGAGGCCATGTCGTCGAGCACGGCGAGGGTGTCGTCGAGCTCCTGCTGCGAGTTGTTGAAGAGTTCGCGGCGGAAGCGGAATTTGTCGTTGAGGGTGAAGAGGTGGCTGATTGAGCCGGCGGCCTTCGAGGCCACTTTGTCTTCGAGGCGGAACGGCTCTGCTTCGAGTTCGGTAGCCGCAGGGGCTATTTCAACTTCTGCGGGGATAGCCTTGGGTGCGGGTTCGGGTTCAGGCGCGGGAGCAACCACGGCCGGAGCGGCCACAGTGACAGCGGGCGCAGGCGCAGGCTCGGCCGGAGCTACAATCGGGGCAGTCTCGACAATAGGCGCGGGTGCGGAAGGGGCGACAACGGTTTCCACCACGGTCACTTCGGGCGCGGGGACAGCTTGGGGGACTTGGATGGCTTCGGCCTTGGGGCAGGCGAGGGCTTCGGCCAGGGCCGCGCTTTCGCGGGCAAGCATGGCGAGAAGCTCCTGCTCAGGCTCGACGCGCGAGACGGCGATGCGGATGAGGCCTTCGAGGTATATGGTCTTTTCGAGAAGTTGTGAGTAGTCAGTTTTCATCTGTTTTATCTTCTATGATGACTTGTTCTTGAGGTTGCGGGGAGAGAAGTGAGATGAGAAGTCGCTGAAAGGCGGTCTTGAGAGCGGCGCGCGAGCAGCGGAAGTTATTTGACATGAAGACGATGATGTGGGAGGGACGGCCCGTCTCTTCGTCAATCATGTAGCCGGCATAGCTTTGCACACCCTTCATCGACCCGGTTTTCATGGCCACGAGGCCTTCGAGGTCGGTGTCGAGCAGGAAGTTGCGCAGCGTTCCGTCATAGCCTGCGCGGGGGAAGAAAGAGGTGTAGACCCCGGCCATTTCGGAGAGCGACATCTGCTGGAGGAGCGAAGTCATGAAGCGCCCCGTCAGTCGGTCGTTGCGTGAAAGTCCGCTGCCGTCAACGAGGTTGACGTTGTAGGGCACGAGAGCCATGTCGGCCCAGATTTGCTTCTGTTCGGCCAGAGCGTCGGCGCGTGTGCCTCCGGGGGTGAGCGAGCGCAGCATCCCTTCGGCCATCAGATTGTCTGAGCGAAACATGAGCGAGCGCATGATGTCGGCTATGGCAGGGGAGAGGTGGCAATAGACGGTGACGGCCTCGTCGCCGCGCGGAGAGAGCGATTTTTCGTCGACCGCTATGCCGCGAGCGCGGAGTGTTGTGGTGATTTCGCGAGCCATAGCTTTGGCGGGATAGGGCATAGCCACGCTTTCGCTGACGGCACGCTTCGGGCCTCTGACCTCAAACACTTCCGAACCGTCGCGACGCGAGATTTTCACCCCGCGGCCTTTCGAGGGAAGGTATTTCACCGTGATGCCGGGCACTGTGGGCGACGACTCGCCGCCGGGGAGGCGCAACACGAAACGGTTGTCGCGGAAGTTGGCTCCATGCAGACGTGTGCCGTAGGGATAGAGCAGGTCTTCGTCCATCCATCCGGGGGGAGTGGTGGCGTCGGGGAAGTCGGTCTCGTCGATGATGACGCGCCCTTCTACGCGGGTGACGCCCATGGCCGAGAGCGAGGCGGCTATGCTGTCGGCAAAGCCTGATGCTTCGGGGAAGAAGCGCGATTCGATGGTGGGGTCGCCGGAGGCTTTGACCACGATGTTGCCCCGCAGCACGGAGTCGCGCAGCTGGCCCACGGCGAGCACCTGTGTGGCAAATCTCTCGGCCGGGTCGGCTATGTTGAGCACCGAGGCCGTGGTGACGGCTTTGGTAATCGAGGCGGGGATGAGCGGACGGTCGGCGTTGACATTGACCAGGTCGTGGCCCACGCGCAGGTCGCGCACAATAATAGTGGTGTTGAGGGTGTCGAGCCCTTTCAGCTCGATAGGAAAAGCCGAGGCGAGAAAGGCTGTCGCCGAAAAGAGGGCAGCCGCGAGCGGGCGGAGGAGTGTGCGTTGCAGTCTCACAGGCTGAGTGCCTCCTTGGTCACTTCGATTGCGTCGTGGGCAGTCTGGTCGGGACGGATGGGCACGACCGACCCCCAGCCGCGGGCAAGCCAATATTCGTCGGTGTCGGGATTGTCGGGCTCGAGATTGTGGAATTTGCCGGTGAGCCAGTAGAAAGGCGTTCCCCAGGGCGACGTGTATTCGGCAAACTCCTCGCTCCAGTAGCCGCGAGCGGCGCGCACTACCTTGAGACCTTCGAGACGGTCGACGGCGGGGAAGTTGACGTTGAGGCAGACGTCGGCGGGGAGGCCGCGGGTGAGCACGGTGTCGACTACTGTCTCAATCTGCTTGTCGCAATGGTCGAACGAGGCTTCGGGCGAATGGCTGAGAAGTGAGAAACCCACCGACGGGATGCCTACGAGACACCCCTCCATGACGGCACCCATCGTGCCTGAATAGATGTTGTTGACGGCGGCGTTCGAGCCGTGGTTGATGCCCGAGAGCAGAAGGTCGGGACGGCGGTCGGGGGTGATGGCGTGCAGGGCGAGCTTCACGCAGTCTACCGGGGTGCCGCTTATGGCGTAGACTTTAATATGGTCTCCCCAATCGGGCTGAGGTTTGACATAGAGAGGGTCGCCGACGGTGAGAGCCGACGATTTGCCCGACTGAGCCGAGGCGGGAGCGGCCACGATGACGTCGCCGAAGCGGGAGGCGATTTCTGCCAGACAGCGTATGCCGCGGGCTGCGACTCCGTCGTCGTTGGTCACTAATATTAACGGTCGTGTTGATTCGTTCTTTTGCATGATACAAAATTAGCACAAATCTCCGAACTTTCCAAATCTGAGAATTTGCTGTGGTAGGCGTCAGAGCTTTCCGCAAGCTGAGTCGATGGCTGCAAGCTGCTCGGGGGTGAAGGGCGCCGACTTGGCTGCGGCGAGATTGGTGGCGAGCTGAGCCGTAGAACTTGCCCCGACGATGACCGATGTCACTCCGGGCTGGGCCAATACCCATGACAGAGCCATTGAGGCGAGGGTTTCGCCGCGTTGCTCGGCTATGCCGTTGAGGGTGCGCAGTGTCGTGAGCATTTCGGGAGTGAGCGACGAGGGATGGAGAAATTTGTCGGCGGCAGCGCGTGAGCCGGCAGGGATTTCGCCCGACAGATAGCGCGAGGTGAGAAGTCCCTGAGCGAGAGGCGAGAAGGCGATGAAGCCGGTTCCGGCCTCGCGCACGGCCTCAAGCGAAGCGAGTGTGTTGGGGGTGCGGTCGAGGATGTTGATGCGGTCTTGCAGCAGCAGGCAGTGACATTCGTGTTCGTCGAGGTAGGCCATGCCTTTGCGAAGCTCATCGACGGGCCAACGCGATATGCCTACGTAGAGAGCCTTGCCCGAGCGCACGATGTCGACCAACGCGCGGAGTGTCTCCTCGACAGGTGTCTCGGGGTCGTAGCGGTGGATGTAGAAGAGGTCGACGTAATCGAGGTTCATGCGGCGCAGACTCTGGTCGAGCGAAGCCATGAGATATTTGCGGCTGCCCCAGTTGCCGTAGGGGCCGGGCCACATGTCATATCCGGCTTTGGTGGAGATGAAAAGTTCGTCGCGGTAGGGGGCGAAGGAGTGTTTCATCACTTGGCCGAAGGTCTGCTCGGCGCTGCCGTAGGAGGGTCCGTAGTTGTTGGCCAGGTCGAAGTGGGTTATGCCGTTGTCGAAGGCAAAGTGGAGCATTTCGCGAGAGCGGCTCAGGGGTGCTTCGTCGCCGAAGTTGTGCCATAGGCCGAGCGAGATTTCGGGCAGAAGTACGCCGCTGCGGCCTGCACGGCGATAGACCATTTTGCCCTCGTCGTAGCGGGCTGCGTCGGCTGAATAGGGGGGAAGTATCATAGGGGGATGATTAGTCAATTCTCACTTCTCTCATGGCATGAGGCCTGTGAGAAGTGAGAAAATGAGAACAAATTAAAATTTAGTAGGTGTGGTGTTCCTGCGAAAGCTCCTCGGCGGTGAGGGGAGTGGCGTTCATCTTACGCCACACTATCCAGATGTAGCCCAGCACGAAGGGAACCGAGATTGATACCCACGCCATAACCTTAAGCGTGAAGAGCGACGACGACGAGTTGGCTATCGTCAGCGACGATGCGGGGTCGACTGTCGAGGGCAGGTAGGCCGTGCCGCCGTAACCGGCCACTCCGAAGAGACAAATCACAACGAGCACCACGCCGATGCCGGCCCACCAGATGCCGCCGCGCCACGCCTTGGTGAGAGCCGTGCGGAAGATGCCGTAGAGCACCATGACGACCCCGACTAAGAACGCCGCGCCAAACCACCACATGTTGATGAAGTTGTGGAGGTAGATGTTAGGCTCGATGTCTACCAGACCCGGGGCGGAAACTCTGTAGCCCCAAGCGCAGAGGAGGAAAATGACGTAGGCCACGAAGAGCACGGCGAAAATCAGACCGTTGATGAGGGCGCCGCGACGCATACGGGTGTCGATGACTGCGTCGTCGATGTTGTTGATGAAGTAGAGGCAGGCCAATGTGCGTGCCAGGAAGAACACGGCAAAGCCCAGAAGCAGATTGACGGGACGCACGATGGCTTCGAGGCCATGTGTGTCGGCCCAGGTGGAAATCACCGGATTGGCGGGGTCGAGGATGGCGCTTTTGGTGACGGTGAACTCGCCTCCGAAGAAGAAAGTGCTGACTGCCACGCCGAGAAGCACGCACCCCACGAGGCCGTTGAACATCAGGAAGCCGTCATAGGTGGCCGTTCCGTAGATGTTGCCTTTCTTGCGGCGGAATTCGTAGCTGAAAGCCTGCACCACGAAGCTCAGCAGGATGAGCATCCAGAGCCAGTAGGCACCGCCGAAGCTGGTGCTGTAGAAGAGGGGGAAGGCGGCGAAGAAGGCTCCGCCAAACACGACGAGCGTCGTAAACGTAAATTCCCATTTGCGGCCGAGCGAGTTGACCATGAGCTGGCGCTGTTCCTCGCCTATGCCGCAGCGCAGCATCGATTGCCCTCCCTGCACGAAGAGCAGAAACACCAGAAGTGCGCCGAGCACCGAGATGAGAAGCCACCAATAGGCTTGCAGACATTCGAGAGTATTCATATTGAAGTTGGGAGGGGGTTAGTCGATTTGGAAAATGTTTTTCTTTGATGCGCGGCCTATGTAGCGGAGCATGATTGAGATTTCGGCCACGAGGAGTCCGGTGAAGAGCACGGCGAAGAGCCAGAAGGTCAGCTCAACCGACCCCGACTCAATCGACGAGATGGCTGCCGTCGTAGGCATGAGGTTCTGTATCACCCAGGGCTGACGGCCCACTTCGGCGGTCACCCAACCGGCCTGCGAGCAAATCCATACGATGGCTATCGAGGCGATGCCTATCCAGCACACCCACTTGTTGCCGAGCCATGCCTGACGGCGGAATGCAAACCATGCCATGGCGGCGCAAAGCAGCAGAAGGAAGCCGCCGGCCATCACCATGATGTGGAAGGCGTAGAATGTCATCCCGACGGGAGGGATTGCAGCTTCGGGCGTGGGAAGGTAGCCGTAGCCGAAGTCGGCAAATCCGGCTTTCACCTCGGCGGCGGCTGTGGCCATGGCCTGAGGGTCGTTGTTCTTGGCGGCGGCGTTGTAGCGTGCGAGAGCTTCGCGGGCCTCGACGCCCTTGGCTATGCGCTCGGCATAGCTGTCGGCATAGAGGGTGTCGCCTTCGGTCGTGATGGTGCGCCCGTCGATGAGGTCGTAGATGCCGGGCACGAAACGGTCTCCCTCGCCATAGATGAGATATGACAGACCGTGGGGAATGTCGATGCTGAAGGCCATGCCGTTGTCGTCGGCATCAGGGCCGTCGGGACGAAGCACGCCCACGCCTACGATGTCCTGACCCACCGACCCGCGGTAGAGCCCCTCCATCGCGGCAAGTTTCATGGGCTGCACGCGGGCCACTTCTACAGCCGACCCGTGGCCGGTCATCAGGGTGAGAAGTATGCCGGCCAGACCGGTGAGCGAACCGATTTTCACCGATTTCACCGCCGCCTCGGTATTGCGCTGCTTGAGCAGAAGCCACGAGCTCACGCCTATCACGAACACTCCTGCGAGTGTCCACGCGCTAAACACGGTGTGGAAAAACTTGTTGATGGCCACGGGGCTGAATGCCACAGCCCAGTAGTCGGTCATCACGTTGCGCATCTGAGCCGGGTCAAACTCCATGCCCACAGGCGACTGCATCCACGCGTTGGCCACGAGAATCCAAAGCGCCGAGAGGGTCACGCCGAGCACCGTCAGCCATGTCGAAGCCAAGTGGAATCCGCGGCTCACTTTGTTCCAGCCGAAGAACATCACGGCCACAAACGTAGCCTCCATGAAGAAGGCAAACAAACCCTCGATGGCGAGAGGCGCGCCGAAAATGTCGCCCACAAACCATGAGTAGTTCGACCAGTTGGTGCCGAATTCAAATTCGAGAATGATACCCGTGGCTACACCGCAGGCAAAGTTGATGCCGAAAAGCGTCATCCAGAATTTGGTGAGTCCTTTCCATGAGGCGTCGCCCGTGCGGTAATAGATGGTCTCCATTATGGCCACAATCAACGAAAGCCCGATGGTGAGCGGCACGAAGAGCCAGTGATACATCGCGGTCAGCGCAAACTGCGCTCTCGACCAGTCGACGAGGTGGAGTAAGTCGTTCATGTCAGATGGTGTATTAAATAATGTGTATGATTTTGAGTAATCAGGGATTGGCTATGAGTGCCTCTCTCACCGCGTCGGCACGCTCCTCATCAGTGTCGTATCGGTCGGCCAGCAGGTCGGGGAAGAAGAAGAGTTTCAGCACGGCGAAAATCACCACGAGCTTCACGATTATCACGGCCCAGAGCGTGCGCCCTATGGTCATGTTGCGGAAGCCGTCGTAGTAGAGTCGGTAGATATGTGAGAAGAGTTGAGTCATGGCGTAATCAGGCGGCGAGAATGAGAAGGATGATTATGGCGCTCCCACACAAAACGAGGTTCACCCCGCGCCGCCAGCGTCTGATTTTCCGAAGGGTCAGCTCGGTGGTCGTAGCCGGACGGGCTTTCTTGAGCCACGTCGCATAGACTCTCCCGAACGGAAGAGCAAGCAGCCCGAGTGTAAACAGGATGATGGCGAACGTCACCATAGGCGAGTGAGTGTAAGTAGTTTTAGCGTGAGTCGTTTCTGAAAGTTTAGCCTCGGCAGCGTGAAATGTCCATGCCCTGACGAAGCGCCATCTTTCATTTCGCAAAGATAAAAAGAATAGTTTCAAATATCAAACTATCCACATCGTTTTTTTAACACCCCCCGCCGATTTTTGGTTCAGATGGTCAGAATTTTCCCACGCTTACCACTTCGATGTGTTTACCTGCCTTCTCTATGCTTGCGTCCTCGGAAGCGGTGACCACAATCAGATTGTCACAACGGAGTTCATCCGAGGCCTCCGTCAGAGCGTCAAACTCACGCTTTCTGGTTTTCTCGCCCGACATGTCGTAGCACACTTGAATGAGTTGTTCCACGCGAGCCCCTTTGCGTGTGACGAAATCTATCTCCTTGTCGTTGCGCGTCCGGTAATAGAAGAGTGTCTGCCCCGGGATATAGCCTCGCCGCAGCAATTCTACGAAGACCTGATTTTCAAGAAGTCTGCCTAAGTTGTCGCTCAGATTGAAAGCCGTGCTTTGCACAAATCCATTGTCGACAACATAGACCTTTGAAGGCGCTTTTTTCATCAGCTTCAATTTGTTGTTGAAGCGGGGAAGATAATAGAAGAGATATGGTTCCGCCAGATAGTCGCAGTATTTTTTTGTCGTGGTCACGCTTGAGAGTCCTACGGCTTCGGCAAGCTCATTCGACGAGATGGGATTGCAGAAGTTCGACAGCAGATAGGTGGCGAGATTGTATAAATCTGTAGTGTTTCTGACGTTGTGGCGTTGGGCAACATCTTTCAGCAATATCGAGTCGAATAGCGTCGAAAGGTAGCTCTTCGTGATGCTGCGGGCCTGAATGGTTTCCGGGTATCCGCCGTTACGCATGTAATCGTCTGAAAGCGTCGCAGTTTGAATGGCTTGACCCTCGGCTATCCCTTTCCACTGCATGGTTTCCTCAAGGCTGAATGGAAGCAAATCTATCTGAAGGTAGCGCCCTGTCAGCACAGTGGCCATTTCGCTGCTCAGCATCTTGGCGTTGCTTCCGGTGATTACCAGATTTTTCCCGCGGCGGTAGAGTTTGTTGACCCACATGTCCCAGTTCGGAAGATTTTGTATTTCGTCAAGGAGCAGGAAATCGTAGCCCGGATACACTTGGTCGAGCATCTGCATCACGAGTTCTTCATCCCAATTTTCGAGCAATAGGATGTCGTCGAAATTCAGATAGGCAAAATTCCGCCCTCTCAGCATCAGTAGCGCCAATACGGATTTGCCGACACGTCTCGGGCCCGTGATTAGTTTTATCAGTGGGTTGGTCAGGAGGTCGCCGAAGTCATATTTTGTTTCACGCGGTTGATAGGGTCGCCCAAGGAGTTCGTCTCGTTCTGCCTTTTGATTGAGTAGGATATTCTTCATGTCTGTAATCATGTTTATTCTACTGCAAAGTTAGTAATTTTATCCATTTTATCCACTGTACTGGATAAAAAAGTGTGTTTTTTATCCAGTACAGTGATTTTATTGGATAAAATCGGTTGATTTCTGTCCCGTGCGCAGTTCTCGTGTTTCTCAATTCTCGCAGTTCCGAAGCTCGTGAGAAGTGAGAAATGAGAAACAGGATATTCCGGTGAGGTCGCTTGGCTTTGCCCGGCGTTGCCGTCAATCGCTCACTGCGGGATTACCTCCTGCATGTAGATGGCGTCGAGGCTCCACAGGGCCGCATCATTGGTAGAAATCGAGGGGATTTCGTCGTAGCTGGCTGAGGGCACTTCGGGGGCCTCCACCGTGAGTCGTTCGAAGGGTGGGGCAGGGGTGTGTTCAAGGCGGTGCAGGAGGTCGTCCCACGCCTCCGAGGCGAGTGCTTTGTCGGCTTTGTGCCATGCGGCATAGGCTTGCAGACGCGACACGCGGAATTTGTTTCCGCGCAGCTCGCGCGCCATTTTCTTGTAGCGCGCGGCATGGTCAAGCCACGCCTCATTCCATTCGGCTATTCCGAGTGCGGGCATCACTTCGTTCATCACCTCGAAGCCTCCCATGATGGTCATCAGATGGTTGGTGGTGCGCAGGGTCGAGTCACATTCCGTGGTCACCACGCCTGTGGCCGGGTCGTAGCCGAGTGCCAGCGGGCCGGTGAAAATCTGTCCCGGCAGGGCGGCTATCGACTTCATTCCCGTGGCTATTTTGTCGCGATACGCCGGGTCGAGCGTACGCTCCCATTTCGCAAACCAGTTACCGGCGTAGGCCATCCAGTCGGGGCCTATGCGCAGACGTGCCGGCGCGGTGCAGGGATATTGCTCGCGAGGCTGTGCGAGGCGCATCGGGTCGATGGTGTAGAGCATTTGGTCGTTGTCGGCCACTTCGTCCATCAGTTCGGCCGACCGCTCGTCGGCGGTCAGATAGTAGAGGAAGCGGTTGAAGGCGGCCTGACTGATACGTGCTTCTTTGGCTCCGCAACCCCAGTGGCTCACGTTGTGGCGGCTGCCGAGTCCGGCATTCGGCCCGATGTGGTAGACGTCCACCTCCGAGGCGTGACGGGCCATCGCTTCGGCCATGCGCCACACGTCGGCGCGTCCGGTGCGCAGGAAGCTATACCACAGCCAGAGGTTCGACCCCAGTTCGGTGTTGTCCCAGGCGAATCCTCCCACATCGTAGAGCCATGTGTGGCGCACGGGGTCGTAGGCGTGCATCACGTCGCCGTAGTTCCAGAATCCCATCCACGAGTTTTGCTCAACGGCTCCGCGGTAGAAGTCGAGATAGGTGTCGAGACGGTCTTCCACGACCGCACGTTCCGGCGTGCTTCGGTCGGGCAGACTCCAGATGCCGAAGGCTTGGCGGCGTTGCAGATACTCGGGCGTGGGCGTCACGGGACCTGACGCACAGAGCTGTTCGACCTGACGGGCCGCTTCGGCTTTGCCGCGGTAGCCGTTCGTCGGGAGCAGGTAGAGGGTAGAGGTGCGTGCTATTCCGTAGGGGGTGCTCATCCCTTCCTGCACATCCTCATAGCTTGCGTTGAGTCCGTGCGCGCGTTCGTCATAGTGGCGCAAATCCATCGGCGCGGCGTCGGGGCTCCAGAGCCAGGCGGTCAGTGTGGCGCAATCGGTGCGTGCGTCTGCCACTTCCATGGCCGAGGGGCACGCCTCGCGGAAGTCTTTCACCATCATGCCGAGACCCCCTTCGGTGTCTCCGGCCCATGCGTAGCCTGTCGTGCGGTCGGCCGAGAACGTCCCCGTCCAGGGTGTCGACACCGTGGCGCGTTTCTTTATCGTGAAGCCGTGGGGCGACGGTTGCGAAAGCCGGTAGCCGTCCCATGCGGCCCAGTTGTCGAATAGTTCCTGCGATTTGTCGTCGAATGCCTCGCGCCCTTCGATGCGTTCGCCCGCCATCTGTCTCCGGCGCACATCCATGCCCCCTTTCGGGTCAGATTTCAGCGCGGCTATCCTGCGCCCCACAAGCGGTTGCACAGGTTCGGCCCAGATGCCGCCGTCTGCTCCGGCAAACGCCACGTGGCGGTTATACAGTTCGCCCTCCATCGGCACGTCGGCTCTCACACCCAACCCCGAAATGAAGTCGCGCTCCTGCTCTCCGTCATATATAATGGTGTGGTTCATGGCTATCTCGGGACTTCCTTTGTAGAAGTAGAGTCTCACGGTGAAGGGCAACCAGCTGCGCGCTCCCTCTGCATCCTCGGCGCAGTGTCGCCCGGTGAGTTTCAGCGAGCTGCACACCCCGAAGTTGCGTTCTACGACTACCGAGTCAACCCTGCTCTCAAAATGACGGTAGGTTTTCGCCACTCCCTCTTCGGGCGTAGAGACCGTCGAAGCCACGAGCCGCACGTTACGGGCCACGGTGCGCCCGTCTTTCATCACGATGCTGTCTATCAGCGCCGTTCCTCGTGGTGAGATGTAGACGCACGTTTCTCCCGTGTCTAAGCGATAGCCCTTACCCTCGCGGGTGAGAAGGCCCGGTTGAGTCTTTGTTTGCCGTTTCTTGCTTACGGCCTCTTTCCCGATTTTCACCCTCGGGTTAGCCGTGCCTGCGGGAAGCGTCGCGGCCATAGCCATCCATTTCACGCTCCCGTCGGGCCAGTAAGCCATCGGCCATGCCGACGATTCTATCTCACTCCCGTCTTCGGCGAGCAGACTGAGCGGGGTAGTGGTGCTGACCGAGCCCTTGTCGAACGGCACTCCGAAACTCACCCCTTTGGCTGCCGCGGGAATTGCCCCCACACGACGCAGCGCCACCTCGGAGGGCTGGGGATCTTCACTCTTGTAGCTGAAATTTGCGATGCGTGTCCGCGATTTGGTGGTGCGAAATCCAAACCATCCGCGCGTCAGGGGCTGCGGGTCGCGGAAGTCTACGAGCCGTTCGCCGTCTATCCAATATTCCACGTGATGCCCGCGGTTCACTATCCTGACGTGATACCATTTCCCTGCCTTAAGCAGATGCTCCGGGTCGGTGTACTCGGTCAGAATCCGGGGCCTCGCCTCGGCATCTGTCACCCCGGCCGGATTGCCGTCGTAACGGCGGAAACGGGTGGTCGAATTGTAATTGCCTCCATACCCCAAGTAGTAGAGTTGCAGCGTGTAGCAGTTGACGAATTTCCCCTGTCTCCACCCCTCGCGGGCACGGATATCGTCGGGATGCTCCGGGTCTGAGGCCATCCAGAAGCAGTTGAGGTCGCTGAGACGGTCATCCTCACCATCAGCCATGACACACGCGTCATATTCTATCGTGACATCGCCGCTCATTTCGGCATTGCGCCAGAGCGTCAATCCCTCCGGAGAGATGATTTCGAGCGTATCGCCCATGAAATTCAGCTTATAGTCAGGACTTTCCGACTCTACATGCCAATAGCGTGCGAAGTTTTTCCTGTCGAGACCCGACTTTCCGTCGTCAGCCTTCACGCCCGCAGCAGCAGTAGCGAGTGCCAGAATAAGAAATAACAAGTTTTTCACGATGTCTTCAGTTTTCAAGGTAAAAAGCAAGCCCGAGACTTGCTTCCGCAAAATTACAAAATTCTCATTACATATAAAAACGTTTCTCATTTGCATTTCTCATCTTCCCTCGGTAATTTGAGAAGTGAGAAATGAGAAATCAATTTGTCATTTCCTCAATTTGTCAATTCCTCAATTTGTCAAAATGTCAATACGTCAATACGGCAATTCCTCACAATGTCAATTCGTCAAAATATCAATCCCCCCCCTCCATTAACCCTCTAATCTCAACAAACATGGTCACTGTAAAACTTAAATTCCGTCCCTCCTCGGTAGTAGGTCAAGCAGGGACGCTCTACTATCAAATCACCTCCGAGCGACGCGTGCGCCGCCTCTCTACGCCCTACAAAATCCTTCCATCCGAATGGGACGACACCCATGCCGTCCTTTCATTTTCCCACATTGCCGCCGAACGCGCCGATGAGCTTGTCGTAATCCGACGGCGCATTCATTCCGACATCGAACGCTTTGCCAAAATCCGCCGACGCTTCGAAGCCGAAGGGCTCCCCCTCTCCGCCGACCAACTTTCGGATGAATTCCTCCGCCACGAAACCACCTTCACCCTCGAGCGGTTTATGCAGACCACCATTTCATCCCTCCTTAACAAGGGCGCTCGTCGCACGGCCGAAACATACCTCGCCGCTTTACGGAGTTTTCGGCATTTCCTTGACGACGGAGGCGCACGCACGGCAGCTATGCTCACCGGCGAAACCGACCTCCTCCTCGACAATCTTTCCCCCGCAATCATCGAAGCCTACGAAACCTGGTTGCGACGCCGCGGACTCACTCCCAATTCCATCTCTTTCTACATGCGCATCCTTCGCGCCGCCTACAATCGTGCCGTCTCCAGCGGTGCCATCTCCGACCGCTCTCCGTTCAAACATGTCTACACCGGCGTCGACAAAACCGTCAAACGCGCCCTCCCTCTCCGTGTCATCAGCCGCATCAAAAACCTCGACCTTTCACCCTCCACACGTCTCGACTACGCCCGCGACATGTTCATGCTCAGTTTCTACTTCCGCGGAATGAGCTTCATCGACATGGCTTTCCTCAAAAAGTCCGACCTCCGCAACGGCTCGATAGTCTACTGCCGACGCAAGACAGGCCAGCGCCTCGTCATCGGCTGGACCTCCGAGATGCAGTCGCTCATCGACAAATATCCCACCGACGGCAGCGCCTACCTCCTTCCTATTCTTAAAGGTGGCGAGTCCGACCCCGTCGCGGCCTACCGCCGCATGAGTGCCATCGTCAATTACAACCTCAAGCGCGTGGCCGGACAAATCGACCTCGACTTCCCTCTCACCATGTACGTTGCCCGCCACAGTTGGGCCTCTGCCGCCAAAGCCAAAGGAGTCCCCATCTCGGTCATAAGCGAAGGCATGGGACACGACTCCGAAGCCACAACCCAAATCTACCTCGCCAGCCTCGACACATCTGCCGTCGACGAGGCCAACTCCCTCATCCTCTCCTCCCTCGACTAATCCCCCGTCTCACCGCCCCTGTGCCGCTTTGGTCCCGATTGCCTCACCCCATGCGCGTCAGCCTTTTTGGAGGTGGGGCGGGGCTTCAGCTCCGCCCGCAGCCTCCCTCCCGCGGCTCAAGAGTTTATCTTTGGGTGGTGGCACAATCAACACGAGCCTTTGCCTCGGAATGTACTACGGTGCAAGGGCTCGTTCTCTGTCACAATCTCTTAGGAAGAGAGTTTGATGTTTGGGAATGCTTTGAGCTACAATGCTTTGGAAACGACAGCAACGGCCCGATGCGAAACAAACACCCCTCGGAAGGCGTTACGGCAAGAAATTTCCCTGCTAAATCTTTGGTGTTTTAATGCGAATTGCGTAACTTTGCAAAACATCAAACTCTCTTCCTAAGAGATATTGACGGCCTCCGACACGCCCGTCGCCCCTCTTATTCAATGAGCGTTGCCACAAAATTACCTTACTCGTTACCTCTGTCCACACAGCCGCAGGGGGAAGAGAAGGTATGTGCCGATTTTCCGAAACGGTAAAAAATCGTCTACTCACAGATGCCTGAAAACAAAAGCATTAGCAATACCGAGCTTCTCGATTTTTTCCGGTCAAAGATTTCCGGCATGACTCGCGAGACCGCCGTGAGATACGGCAAAACCATCTCCGAACTCGACCTCTTCCTCACCGGCCACCGTCTCTCGCTTTCCTCCCTCTCGGCAGCAATGATGGCCGACTGGGCTGTTGAAATGCTCAGCCGCGGTCTGGCAAAATCCACTGTCGCCAAACATCTCAACTATCTCAACAGTCTCCTCAAGGCTGCCGCCGCCAAAGACTTGCTCCCGGCCTGTCAAGCCCCCCGCGAAATCTCCACGGCCCTCACGCAACTCAAAGACCTGCCCCCGCTCCTCTCGGGCGAAGTTTTCAACAGCTCTCTTTCACGCCTTCGCTCCATCCTGCGTCACGCCGACCCCACTGACGCCCCATTCGCCGACCTCTTGCTCTACTCCCTCCTTCAGGGCGCTCTCCCCGTCGAAACCGTGGCGATGCTCCGCAAAAATCAGGTCGACCAAGCCTCGGAAGCAGCCGCCGCGATTGCCACGAGAAATATCTCCCCACGACGCGACTACCTCTTCCCGCTCGGGCAGTCCGAACTAACCCCGCGACAACTCAAATCACGACTCTCCGACGGCCTTCTCGCCCTCGGCAAAACCTTTTTTGACGTCGAACCGTTCGAAGCCGACACATTCATCCGCTCCCTCTGGGCTGCGCTCGCCCTTCGTTCCGGTTTCACAGCCTCGCAAATCCTCGGCTGTCTCGGCGCATCGGCGCCCTACGCTCTTCCCGTGTTCTGCACTCCCTCCGCATCCGCCTCTCTCGACCGCGCATCCGTTACCTCCGCCGTCGTAACTCTCCTCTCCGGCGAAATGCCGCGATGGTATGCCATGCGCCTCCGCCGCGGGGTCAAATTCGACGCCCTCCGCCGCGAGATTATCGAAAAAGTCTCCCCGAGTCCCGAACTCTTCTATCCCTGCGAAACAATCCTCCGTCGCACCGGTCGAAAACAGATTGCCACCGAGCAACCATTCATCTCCGGAACCGCCTTCTTCAAGACCCGTCCCGAAAACGTCGCCCCATTGTTCAGCATCATCGGCCATGAAGCCTGGTGCTACCGCACAACTCCCTCAGGCTCATCATCCTACGCCGTCATCCCTTCACGCGATATGCGGCGCTTTCAGGCAGCGATAGGCATCTTCAGCCCCGACACCGAACTCCGTCCCCTCGGCCAACTCACGCCTCGCCCGGGCGAATCTGTCATCGTGCTCCGCGCAGGCTTCGACTCTCGCCCCGCAACTCTCGAAAACGTCATCAACCCCGACAGCGACACCGCAATTTTCCAAGTGAAATTCACCACCGACGGCGGCTACGAGTTTCGCGTCAACGTCGACCGCCGACAGATAGAACGCATCACCGGCTGACCCCTCCATGTCTCACGGCCCGCATCACATATATCTCTCCACCCTCGACATCTCCGAGACAACCCCCGTCGAAACTCTCGAGGCCTACGCCTATCTCCTCTCTGAGTGTCGCTTTCCCGCCCAAGTCTCCCCCGAGGCATCGCTCCGCCCCGTGGTGCGCGATGTCTCCCGCGCCCTCTCCCTCCTGCGCGCCGAACTGCTCCGCCGTCTCTCCGCTTCCGTCCACTCCGACCGTCCGGCTGCTCTCTCCGCCCTCTTTGCCCTCTCCCCGCAGCTCCCCTCACGCGCAGCCGCACTATGCCACTCCATCGCCTCCTCGTGGGACGGCCTCTCATCCTCCCGCCCCATCATCATCTGCGTCCTCGCCTCCCTCTCATCATCCTCTTGTCCCGACCCGCTCACACTCAAGCGGCGCTTTTCGCGATGGATTTCCACCCGCCTCGCCTCTCCCGACCTCCTGCTCTTCGAAATAGCCTCGCGCTTCCTCCGCATCTGCGGCCATCATCCGCGGCGCCGCGCCATACTCGAAAGCTTCGCCTCCTTCCTCACCTCCACACCTCTCTCCACACTCCCGTCCCTCCATCTCATCAGGCTCCACGCCCTCGCCCCTCTCTGGTATGAGATGCGGCGCCACCTCAACCTCCCCACTTTCACGCGCCTATTCCAACGCGACATCGCTCAGGCGCTCCGCGACGCAGCACTCGGGTCAGCCCTCGAAGCCATCCTCACCTTCACCGAACGCTCCGAAGCCCTCAACCACGCCCGACTCATCGGCCTTTGCGAACCCTCCAATACCCCCCTCGGCCTCATCGAAATCCCCGCCGACGCAACCCCCCTCTACCTCACGCAAGCCATCGAACGCTGCTCACGGCAACTCACCTGGACCTCTCGCGAAAACCTCACCAAAATCGCCGACTTCGTTCAGACCGTCATCCTCCCCCGCGACCCCTCCTCCTCCCACCTTCACCCGGGCTATTATACACATCTGACGCGTCCGCCAA
>JAIDCC010000042.1 GCA_029056055.1 Duncaniella sp. | reverse complement strand
GGACGCGCCATGGCGCGTCCACGCAGGCCCACGATGTTGAATTTCCAGTGTCGCCGAGCAGTATTCTCCTCGGACGCGCTGCGGCGTGCTCCTACCTAAAAACAAATGGTAATCTCCCATAGCGACCCATCCCCGCCGGGGATGACTTCCACAGCCCCACGAATTCATTCGTGTGGGCAATGACCTATCCTACAGAGACAGCCCCGGCGGGGATGAATATCCACTCGCGCATCTCTCGCCGACGTGAATGACACATATTTCTCACGAAAGGGTATGTCCGGGTTCATCTAATGAACAAAATAATACTCAGACTCTCTTTTTGCGACACTCCATCTGACAAATCGGAATCTCTGCTGACTACTCGAGCTCGTCAGCGTCGCAGCGACAACCCCCAGCCCAGCAGAGAGTGCATAAACCCTCTGGAGCGTTTTTGCCTACAGTAAGTCGAAATAGTACATCCGAGTGCGCAGATTTGCAGCCTCAGGAATGTGGTAAAACGCTCTCTCGTCCTCAACTCTTGGGAAAAGGGGGCGAAATCCGTTACGCTCATAATACGCAATGGCATGAGCGTCGTTGACCGCATCTACAAGGATAAAACGACATCCGGTCTTATTGTCGTAACTCTTGAACCAGTCTTTTATGAAATCCATTATTTGTGCTCCGGCTCTGTACTGCGACCCTTGAAAGTCAACACTAACCCCCAAACGCCCTATTAGTACGCTTGGATATGTCCGTCCTTGCTTGCTGTAAGGAATGTGACTATTGAGCTTCCTGCGAGGATGGTTCTGAAGATGAGTCGTTTGAATTCCCGCATTGGCCAACGTAATCATTCCGACTATCTTTGTTATATCTTCACGGAGAACCCAACAGTATGTTTTGCCCATAAGTTCTCGTTCATAGGCTATAGCATTATTGGCGAAGAAATCATCGAGATCTTCATCTCCACATGAGAAAGGTTGACAAAAATCGAGAACCTCCTGCGTGACTCTCGCCAATTGACATTTTTCGTCAAGTATGAAAGAGCTATCTGTCATTTCTTCTCCCAAGGAAATTTGAAATCACGCATTTGTTTCATAACTTTTGCGATACGTTCCTCCTGCTCAGGCGACAGCTTGGGGGTAGGATGCTTTTCGCGCTCTTCAGCCTTCTTCACGAAATTGTCGGCTATTTCTCCCGATAGAATAGGGACAGCTTTAATAGGTATTGCCATAGTTGAATTAGCTTTAGATTTTTACAAAATTACTAAAATTGAATGACTTATCCAAATCATTGGTTGTTATTACTTCTCAAGATTTACTGTTCTCTCCAACTATGTCTAACAGGACCTCGAATATCAACCGAACATCTTCTGACCCCTTTGCCCGACGAACGGTGGAGTATGAAAAAAAGAACCCCGACTAAAAAAGTCGGGGCTCTTTGATTTGAGGTTCCTAGCAGAATCGAACTGCTGTAAACGGTTTTGCAGACCGGTGCCTAACCACTCGGCCAAGGAACCATTATTAGCGGTTTTGCAGTGCAAAGTTAGTAACTTTTTTTATTCTGACCAAATTTTTTTAGCAGAATTTTCAAACTTTTTTCACTTCATTCGCACTAAAAACCGCCAGGATTGCGCTAATAATGTGTCAGCCAGGGCTTTGTATTGCCGATGCTTCTTCCGACCGCAGGCGGTGCTTGCGGAGCCGTCCGTAGGAGGCCGGGAGAATTAGGCCGGGGCTTTGAAGGGCAGGCTCTAATTCTCCCGGCAGGGAGCAGGGAGGCATCGGACAATGCGGTTCAAACAAGCACGCCGTCATAAGGCTATTGTGAAGTTTGAGGGCCGGTTGAATTTTCCGCTGGTCTTCTTTAGTCCTATATTTGAACCGCATGGAGGCATGAGACGTTTCAGCTCTTGCTCTGTCGCGAGGGGATGGGCGATGCGCCTGACGTTGACGCGCTGATGCGGGGGGAGGGCTTTAGAAGTTCATGCTTTTGCGCTGCTGCTCGAATTTTTTGATTTCGGTGGGGGGGACGGTCCAGCACGATGTGCCCTGACGTTCGTAGACGAGGCCGTCGAGGGTGACGACTTCGTTGGAGGGTTCGATGTCGAGGCGGTAGATTACCTTGTCGGCCACGGTTTCGAAGCCGCTGTTGACGAGCGAATTGGCATGTCGGCCGAGGCGGTTGTGGATTTCGGTGCGCAACATGCGGTCGAATTTGTCCTTGATGCTCGTGAGGTCGTAGTTGTGGTGGTTGTTATTGAGGTAGGTGAAATCGTTGTGGAGACCGGTGGCATAGCCGGAGTCGTTGACGCCGACGTAGAGTTTGCCGCCGCGGGCGTTGAGCATACCGGCCACTTTGCGAAGTATCTCGGTGAGCTGCGCCGTGGGGTTGGGAGCCATACGGTTTTCCTTGCCGGCGGGATAGATGATGGAGGTCTTGAGCTCGGTGAACTGGTCTTCCTCGGCCACCTGCATCGACTCGGGGAGTTTGATTTTGAGGTCGAGCAGTTGACGGATGCGGCTCAGAATCTGACGGCGCCCTTCGTAGAGGTTGGCGTTGCGCAGGAGGTTGTGCGAGAGCACGAGGCGCGCGAGCTGCGACGTGACGACGTCGGTAGATGGTGTAGTGGCAAGCTCCCACATCCATTCCTCAGGCTGCGGCTTGTCGAGACGGTTGATGAGGCGCAGGCGGGTGAGGCGCTGCTGGATGTCGGGATAGGATGCTATGAAGTCCTTGTTGTCTTCAAGGAGACGTTCGAGCAGGATGTCGTCGATGATGCCGTCGTCGCCGAAGAGCTGAATGGCCTCGACGAGCTCCATGCGGTGCTGGAGGTAGCCTGTCGTGTGCGAGTCGCCGATGAGTCGCGACATGATGCGCGCCACGGCCAGATAGCAGTAGGTCTTGATGTGGTCGCCGCAGAGCATGGCCTGGCGGTCGACGATGTGCATCAGCTCGCGCATCATGTCGGGCACGATGAAGCGCTGCGCCGAGCGGGCTTCCGAGAGGTCGACACATTCGGCCTGTTCGGCGGGGTCGGTCGACACGGTAGAAATCTGACCGTCGGAATAGGCTGCGAGGAGATTGTGGAAGGCCTCGGAGCGGGTGAAGACCTCACCTTCTTCGGCGCGACCGTAATAGGAGGCGTGGATGTGGCCGTTGTCGTGGATGAGTTCGGGCACCACGAGCACGAAGTCGTTTTCCTTGATGTCGTCGTCCACTTCCCAACGGTTGGAGTAGACCACGTAGCCCCCTTCGGTGATGAAGAGCACGCGGTCGCCTATGAACCCGCTCACCTGCGCCAGCCACGCATCGCCGCCGAGCTCCACGATGTCGCGCAGCGCGTCGAGCAACTGCTCGCGCATTGAGAAGAGGAAAGTGCCGTCGTCGTAGCGCTCCTCGACCACCGCCTTGAAGAGCATCGGCACGCCGGTCTCGCTGTCTTTGAAAACGTCTATCGAAGGCGAGATGCCGTAGGAGATAATCTGGCGGGGGGTGATGATGCCGTGCCCGACATATGTCGGATGCTCGATTACGGCGTGATACTCAAACGTCCTTCCGGCCACCTTGCGCTCTACGCGGATGGTGACTTCGTCGCCCACCTCGGGCGAATGGCCCAGACGCATGGGGTTGAGTTTCTGACTCTTGGCAAAGAGCGATGCCTCGATTTCCGACCACAGGGCGTGGAATTGGCGGATGTTGTTGCGCGAGGCGTTGAGGCGCTGGTTGGGGCGTTCGTTGAGAAGGATGTTGATGCGATGGGGTTCGAACACGTCGGGGGCCACTGCGTTGTGCATCGACGAACCTGTCACTACGGGCGTAAAGGTGAACGTGTCGCCTTCGAGAGCCATAGCCACCTCGGGTGTCTCAAACACCCACGTCTCCGCGCCGAGCTTGCCGTTGCCTCCGGCCGTGATTTTCGCGCAGAGGAAGTTGAGGTCGTTGCGCAGGTCGCTCCATGTGAATTCGAGATTGGCAACGTCGCCAAACAGAGCCGCGAGCGCTTTGCCCATCATGCGGTTTGAGTCGACCGACTGCACGAGGGTGGTGTAGCGGTAGAGCATCGAGCGGTAGATGGCTATGGTCGAATCGGGGTCAACACCCGGGCGGTGGAGCAGAATGCGCAGCGCCAGCGCCCGAATCATCTGATGGAGCATCATGCGGTGGGCGGTGTCTTCTACCGATGTCAGCACATTGATGAAACGGCTCTCGTTGGCTATGTACATGTCGAGCATCTCGACGAATGCGTTGGCGAAAATCTGCATGAAGCGTTCGTTGGCATACGAATCGCGGATGATGTCGAAAATGTCGTCGATATACTTGGTCACCGTCTTCTTCCTGAGCGTGAAGAGCGACATCATCACCCTCATCCTCTCTTCCGGGCGATACAGATAGCCCGAGAGTTTGAGGCGGGTCAGCGTCTCGTCGATAAAGTCCTGGTCGCGCCCCTCGTCGATGTATTGCATCGCCGTCAGGTAGTCGCGGGCATGGGTGATGATGCGGTTGAGGCGGTCTTGATATTCGATGCGCTGTTCGGGAGTGGCCAGCTTCAGAAAATCATTGTTTTCGAGAAGGTTTGTGCAAATCGACTCGAAAAATGTCAGCAGCTCGCGCCTGCGGTCGGGCAGAGGCACCACGGGATAGATTGAGTCGGCGGCCTTGTTGCGCTTCAGCTCCGAGTTGAGCCATTCGTTGAGGTTGCGCGACACGGTGTCGGCGGCGTTAATCACCCACAGCGGGTCTTCGGCCTCGAGCAGCTTGCGGGCCTCTTCAAACTCCGGCAGTTTGTCGAAGAGCAGGGCGGGCAGATGGGGTGCGATGGCGCCCGACGAATCAATCGAAAGAAGACGCTCCAGCGAGAGAAGCGGAATACCGCTGTCCTGTTTGGCTATGATGAGTTCGAGCTCAAGCTTCATCCCTTTCACGTCTTTCACGCGGCATTTCACAAGCTGATTCAAGGCAAGACGCTGCTGCTTGGCCACAGGCACTCGAAACAAAAGTCCGTTCCAGTCGGTCACCTCGTGGTATTGTCCCGTAGGGTGGAGGTCAGATTTCACACGAAACTCATAGGTCTCGCCCTTACGGTAGAGCTGCGGCACCACATAGTTGAGGTCTTGCGTCAGAACGGGATTGCCCTGGGCATCAATCTCCTTTACGATACATGAAAGGCGTTCGGGTCGACGTTTGCGCTGAAAGTCAAATCCTTTGATGTCGTATTCGGTGCTTCGCACTTTCACTTGAAAATACAAGTCGCCTCCCGACACTTTACTGCCAATAACTTTGAAATCTACTTTTTGTCCTTTTTCAAACATCTGATTATTGATTTGGAGTGATAATTGGTTGTTGAAGACATGGCTTCCAAGAGAGGCCGTCTTCCTGAAAAAATAAAAAGCAAAGGTTCTCGGCCGGCATGGCTTCAAACCTTTGCAAAGATACGAAAAAAAGTAGAAACTTCGACTATGCGCCCGCGCGAAAATTCAGAAAATTTCCACGGACACGCTCATCACTTGGCAAGCGCGTGCCCGGGCTTGAAGTCGGTGCCGGCCGGCGTCTGGAAGAGCGACAGGCCGAACAGCCCTACGGCGGCATAGACGTGGTCGAAAATGTCGGCCTGGATGGCTTCGAATTCCACCCATTTTGTCACCGCCGAGAAGAAGTAGAGCTCGATGGGCAGTCCTTGCGTCGTGGGTTGCATCTGGCGCACCATGAGGGTGCAGTCCTGACGCACATCCTTGTGCCCGCGCAGGTAGGCGGTCAGATAGTCGCGGAAGAGACGGAGGTTGACCATCCCGGCTGCCTCTTCGTCGGTACGGTCGCCAAGCCACCCGCGCTCACGCAGGGCGGCAATCTGCGCGGGAGTGCAGTAGCCTACGGTGGTGATGTCGACAAACACCGAGCGCTCGATGCGTCGGGCTCCCGACTGCTGCATATGGCGATAGTTTTTGAACGACCCCGACACGAGCGCATAGGGCGGGATGGTGGAAATCGAGTTGTCCCAGTTGAGCACCTTCACCGTCGTGAGCGAAATCGTCACAACCGAGCCGTTCGCTCCGTATTGGTCGGCCACAATCCATTCGCCGACGTTGACCATATCGTTGACCGAAAGTTGTATCGATGCCACGAACCCCATGATGGTGTCTTTGAACACCAACGACAGCACCGCAGCCGAGGCGCCGAGGGCCGTCAGGATTGCTATCGGTGTCTTGCCCACGATGATGCTGAGCGCGATGATGACGCCGAGCGCTATGACAATCAGATTGAACATCTGCACGATGCCCTTGACGGCCAGGCGGCTCAGCTTCGGTCGTTTGGCGAAGGCGTTGTAGAGATTCAGGTTGAAGATAGAAATCATGTAGACCACCGTGGCCAGAATGTAAATCGACGTTATCACCGACAGCCATTTCACGCTGTCGGGCGAATGGGCGAAAAATCCGGGCAACATCCATTTCACCACGAGTGCAGGCGCCAACTGCGACACGGCCGACAGAAATCGGGGATTGAGCAGGTCGTCGTCCCACGTGGTCTCGGTCTTGGCTACGACTCGTTCGAGTAGCCCCAAGAGTTTCACGCAGATGTAATAGCCCGCCACGGAGCACACGGCTATGAGCAGCAGGAGCAGGATAGCCACCACAAATTCTGAATTGGCTATCTTGATATGTTCGTAGAGATAATCCGAAATTGAGTGAAACATGGTCGGTTAAGGTGTTTGACTCTCTGAAGTGAGGTTTTAGTTCATCAAGATTTCTGGCGGGATTTTGAGAATACCTTCGAAAAGTATGTGTTCATGTATTCCACAAGCGCCGACGATGAAGGCTCGACTACAAATTCGGTTTTGATTTGCTTGACGGAATTACCTTTGATGGAATCGAGAGGCACGAGCATGAACGTCGCGGGGGCTGACGGACTTCCTCCCACTCCGAGAGCCAAAACCACCTTTCTTCGGTTGTCTCGCTGGAATTGACGGTAGCGGTTGAGTTGCCAGTCCTCAAAAGTGACGGCTCCGTCTTTCCACTGAGAACGATACTTGCATTCAAGGTAATAGTCGATTTCCCCCTTGCCTCGTTTCTGCTGAACGTGTAAGTCGGGATTTTTGCAAGACTCAGCCACAACGCCCGCGGTCGAGACAGCATCCTGAGTGCGGTCGAGCAGTTTCAGTCGCCAATCCGCGAGAAGATTTACCACGAAATCCTCGAAAGCAGCGCCTTTCGCCTTAGACTGGTCAACGGCCGGCTTTTCAGTCTCGGCAACCGATGTCTCAGGTTTGGCGACCGGTGTTTCAGACGCAGCTACACGAGCCTCTCTCTTTTCAACAACCACCGGCTTGGAGATGGTGTCGTCTACGGCAACCACCTCCGCCTGTGGGGCAGCCTGTTCAGCCGCATTGGGTTTCGTCGCAACCATCACCACGCCGCCCACAATCAGCACAGCCCCAACAACTATTAATATTATTCCCATATTTTTTCGACGCATAAATTACATTGGTTTAATCATTGATTCGATGAAGGCAATTTCTTCCTCCGTGAGGCCGTACTTCTTGTAGAGCTGAGCATCAATTTCCTCCACACTCTTGCTCCAGTCAATGTCGCTATTCTCCGTGAAGTCTTGCATAGGCACATTTGCCCAAGTATCTTTGGGATTGTGTTGGGTTGCCTTGAGCGTCCCTAATAAACACCTGGCAAATTTTGTCTTGACGTAGTCCAAACACGCGGACGCCTCCTCAGCAGAGGCAAACTTGCCGATGCTGAGGAAGGTGTCCGTGTGCCCGATTACCGGCACGCCGATTACCGGCACGCCGATTACCGGCGTGCTGAGAACCTCGCCGATGGCACCTGTGCCATTAGCCTCGGGAACAAAAACGTTGTAAGTATTAAGGTAGTCATTATTGATTACATATTCGCGCTTTATCCATCTATAAACCCTCTGAGTTCCAAGCCGTCCAAATAATTGAACATAGTTACCAGTTGTAGGCTTAGCTTCGGTAAATATCTCTGGATATATATTAAAGCTATTTGAGGTAATCATATTACCCGTTCCGGAACGAAGAGCACCTTTAGCTTTCGGATATTCCTCAAAGAATTTATCTGAGAATCTATACATTCCACGGTTAGAAACAAGATTCGCAAACTCATTTTTGCAAAATTTCGTATGGCGAGTTACCTTATCAAGAATACTACGCAACTCTCGAAATTCAGAGAAAAATCCGATTGCTCCAAACTCTTTGTTCGAATCCCTAAATCCAATAGCCACACCTCCTTTGATGTCCACTGTTGGAAAGACTTCGTTAGACTTTTGGAAATAGTCAACTACCTTAAAATGTGTATCTGCCAACATTTTATCCATCCAATCTTTTGGAGTTTGACCAGCTTTGAAAAGATAACGTCCAGGAGTAATCAGAGTCACAATAGGTGCGAGCTTAAAGGCTGCATCATAAAACAAATGGTATATTGGAGCTTTACGAGTACTTTCTCCTTCTTCTTGATACGGAGGATTACCTACTATAGCTTTAATTTTCACGTCTTTGCCTACGAGGTCGTGAACTTTCTTGATGAAAAGTTCGGGTTGGTTTTTGATTTTGTTTATAAGGTCTTCGGGCGCCCACATGTTGGTCTTGCCTTTTCGGAAACCGAGGAGAGTGCGGCGCGTGATGGCTTTAGCCATTGGGGTTTTGCAGATGACGAAAATGTTTTCTGCAACGGCTTTATCCCAAAGGTTCAAGTGTTGTTCGAGGGTTTCTGGCGAGAACATTGCATCGCGCAGCCGCGAGCGGTAGATGTTGTAGGCGAGGTATAGCGGATAGAGACCCGACTTTGAATTTATTTCAAGCAGGTGGCTATCGGAAGCGAAAACATCGGCTTTGACATTTGCGCGCTCCACGAAGCGGGGCTCTTCGATGGTCTCCGAGAAATCTTCGTTGAAGAAAGTATATCCGCCGAGAGTGTCGCTCATGTGCATATTGACCACGCGCCACGGCGTGAGGACGGTCTCCTTGTCAGGGTTGCGGAACGTGGCGAAAATGGCAGCAATGCGCTCGATGCGTTCCTCGATAGAGAGACGGTCGGCTGCACGGGCCATGGCACGGATGCGCTTGGCGGCAGCCGTGAAGATGTCGGGGTCGTAATATTTCTTGAAGGCGTTGAAACGCTGTTTTGTCACGCCGCGCGGCATGAATTCCTCCCACGACTGGGCGTCGACGAGCGTGGTGAAGTTGTCAATGGTGAGTTCTTCGTCCTCGTTCTCTACCTTAGCGCCGTAAATCATCAAGGGCATACGTATCGAGATGCCGCGAAGAATAGAGACAGCATCTTCCTTGACTTTCTTTTTTTTCTTTAACTCTTCGAGACGCGCTTTTTCTTCATCGGTGAGTTCGCGTTTCTTTTTCTTTTCGAGCTTTTCCTTTTCGGCATACTCCTCGTTGGTCAGACCCTGATCGTTGACGGTGATGTCGTTGGTCTTGGCCATAGCCTTAGTCTGGCCGATGATGCCTTTGAGTTCGTCAAACTCTTTGATGTCAACATCAGAGAGGCGCATCAGCTCGTCGTTGTAGAGGTAGCCATCCTCAAAACCGTTCTGCACCACGCGCTCCACGTAGACACGTTTGAGTTGCTGAAGCATGTGCTCGGTGTTGAGCTTGTGCATTTGGCTGCCTTCAAAGGAAATGATGGGGCAGAAGTTGAGAAATTCGCCGAGTTGCTTGCGATCGCTTTCGCCCTGCTTGCCGGCTTTAGTAGAAATCTTGGCGGTTTCGGCAAGCACTTTTAGAGTGCGGTCGGGGGCGAAATCAAACACATAGCAATCTTCTTTGACGCGACCGTTGATGGTGGCCGGAGTCTGCACGCGGAATATGGTCTGCATGTAGGCCGAGGCAGCTGTGTTGAAACTGCCCGAAAGCATGAACACACCCATCCAAGGCTTGACGCTCACGCCTGTAGTGAGACGCCCGCAAGAGAGCGTAATAGTGCGGGTTTGGTCGGGGTCTTTGCCGATGGCTTTCTCCACCTTGCGCAGTGCTTCCTCATTTGCCTCCTCCTCATCACCGTCGCCGGCAACGTTGACAATCTCAAACATTCCGAAAACGGGATGATTTTTGAGCATTGCAGAAAGAGCCTTTGCTGCCTTCACGCCCGGCAACATCCAAAGAGTGTGGCGGAATATTTCGCGATAGCGTTTGTTGGCAAAGGGATACATACTTTCCTCGTCGGTCTTCGTAAGAAGATTGAGGAAATTTTCAACGTGCGCCTTATGCACAAATTCGCCGTCGTCAGCAGTGCGGAAAAACTCGCGGAAGTTGAAGGCTATATCTTCATCGGCATATTCGTTCATGAGGCGGCCGAGGTCGTAGGTATAGATGTTGAGGCGGGGGAGACCTGCATAAGGGTTGTGGTCGCCGGGGTGGTCTTTATCCCACTGCGCTTTGGCGCGTTGCTCCATGACGTAGTCCCACGTGTAGATTTCTTCCTCCTTGTAGCCGTCGAGCAGATTGAAGGGCGTGCTCGAAAGGTTGAGCACCTTGGTTTTCTCCTTGGTCAGCTCTTTCATCACAGCCTTACCAAGGTCGGTCTGCGTACCCTCGTGGGCTTCATCGACGATAATCAAATCCCATGGAGTTGAGAAAACATCGTTGTTTTTGTCGAAGTTCCCACCGACGAGTTCCGAACCACGAAGGTCTTGCATGGAGGCGAAGAAGACGTAATTCGCTTCACCCTTTTTCGCACGGTTTTCGAGCGAACGAAATGAGTCGCCTTTATTCTTAGAGCCGTAGGCCCACCGGGGCGAGTCGTAGAAAATCTTGCCGAAGTCTTCAAACCAGCCTGCATCGACCACAGGGCGGTGGGTGAGGATGAGGACGCGGCGGAAGTCTCCTTTTTCCTTGACCACCTGCAACGCGGAGAGGGTCTTTCCGAAACGCATCTTGGCGTTCCACAGCATCTGATTTCCTTTCTTGAATTGCTTGAGAGTCTTGTCGATAGCTTCGCGCTGCTCGGGACGGAAGATGATGGGCGATTGCCCCACTGAAATTTCGTGACCTTGCAGTGCCTTGCGTCCCTCCTTGACGGCGGCGATAGCTTTCTTGGCGGTGGCGAGGTCGCACACAAACCATTCGTTAGCCCCGCTGACGTGCTGAAATTCCTTGCGTTTCACGCCGCTGCGGAGAAGTACGTCGTGCACCTCCTTGTCGTTGACGGCACCCAGTTTGCCGTCACGCACAAAGATGGCGATTTCGGTATGGAGAAGTTCGTAGGCTATGCCGGCGGTTTTGGTGTATTGGTCGATGCGTGCGCGAGCCGCTTTGTTGAGCGCACTGCTGTTGGGGGGTAAAGTGATATTGCCGTCCTCGAAAGTGGCTTCGCCTATTTTGACGCAGTCGGCATGAGTCGCATCTGGGATGCGAAACACATAAATCAACTTTGCTTTGAGGTTAGAGAAATATTCCATGGCCGATTATTTAAGGAGGTCGATGAATCGGAGTTTTTGTTTTGCTTTTGAGGCGGTCCAGTCTTTGATTATGGCGTAGGTGCCGTTATGGCTCTTGATGTTGCCGCCCTTGCAGCCCTCGCAATGACTGATTGTTTCGGTTTGGCCGAAAAGATCGTAGACCACTGTGCGTCGTGAGTTGCAACTGTTTGGGATTACGCCTTTGAGGCCGTCCATCTGCCAGATGTTCCAGGAGATAATGTAGGCGATGTAGAGTAGAGACTTGAGCTGCGGGTCTTTGCCGAATTTTGCGCGGAAGTAGTCGATGAAAGTGAAGAGGAGCGCTTCGCGTGCGAGGACGAGGTTGTCTCCCTGCCATTCATAGCCGTAGGTGCTTTGGAATGCCGCTTGGGCTGCTTTGAGCCATTCGCCGGTGGTGGCGGTATTTTCACCTACAATGCGAAGTTTGCGGTCGAGTAGACCGATGCGACGCTCAACGGGGATTGGCACGCCGGTGACAGTATCGTAGCGGCTCACGAGGTAGGGAGCCTCGCCGCAGGTGATTTCGAGACGATTTTCGCTGACGTAGTCGCGCCACGTTCTGCCCTCGGGGAACGTGACAGGCTCGGTGTTGACAATCCACGAATGGGTACCGTCGGGATGGTCGACCTCGGTATTGAAAACGCCCTCTCTGCCGAACCAAGCGTTGTCTACCAGGTTGTTTTGTTTATTGCAAATCCACGAGGGTGTAAACACCTCGGCCATTTCGCGGCTGCGCTGTTGCTGCTCCTGACGCGATTTTACGGCACGGGGCACTATGACATTACCATTGTCGCCGGTTATGGCTTCGATGGAGATTTGGTCGGCATACTGATATCCTTCGCCACGCGAGGCATAGCTGTCGGTGGCCCAGAAGATGTTGACCTGACACTCATCGGTGCTCAAAGTATGGTCTTTGAGCAGGACGTTGAGCAACTCGGGCGAAAGCGCGAGTATTTCGTTTTCCTGTATGTCGACGTGAGAATTCAATTCTGAGGTAAGATTAATTGGTGTGCTGTAAGGATCGTTTCTTGAAGAAAGAGACGCGGTTTCTGTGAGCAACGACAAAATTAATAAAAACATCCCGATTATGCAAACGAATATTTATCGGGTGATAATTCTGCCGAGGTAGCGATACGAGGAAATGTCGCCAGAGGTAGGGACGCGATTTTTCGCGTCCGCGCAGGCCGATGATGTCGGATTAGCCCCGTCGCTGTACCAATTCGCTGCGGACGCGCCATGGCGCGTCCCTACCTGTAAATCAGGTTGTTACTGTACGGTATAACCAAATGGTTGATAGGGACGCGGTTCTGCATGTTTTTCTTAAAACAAAAAGCCCATACATGAGGGCGGGGCCGGGTCATGTATGGGGGGTAATTATTTGTTTTCGGGGTTGAAAGGC
>JAIDCC010000041.1 GCA_029056055.1 Duncaniella sp. | reverse complement strand
GGGGTGGGGAGGGAAGTGTGGGTGGGTGATTGGTAATTGCGGCGGGGAGACGAATTGCTGTTCAGCTGTTCATGGTCGCGCTGTTTGGCTGTTCATGGTAGCGGAGCATTACGCGGGCGCCGGAGGGGAGTGATGGTAATTAGATTTTTAGGATAGTTACTGAAAAACGTCTATGCCCGCTGACCTTTCTGCATTGCCGCCGATGGGCGCAAACGTGCGCGGGGATTCGGAGGCAATCAGATGGCCGGAGGGCTTAACGTCTGGATTGACGATGATATTATGAGCGCCCCGCTCCCGGGGTCAATCATGATATTTCTTGAAACGTAAGGGCTTCACACGGGGGAGAGGCCTGATTTTTCATGGTGCATGCACGCCGCAGACTTTTCGGGGGTCATGCGCGGCTCATTAAGAGAAAGGTCAACAAATGTCCGGTCAATGCGTGGGGGGACAGCCAAGGCCATCAGCGTCGTCGCATGCCCTACACCTATTTTAAAAGAGCGGGGCGCGGAGAGAGGTCGACGCGAGGCCGGATGTAAAAAAGAGCGCATCTGAACGTTCGAACTAATTTGCCGTGACCTCGTGATTCTCTGTCAAACCGGTTATGACCGGGAAACGTGAGGGCGACGGGAAAGCGTCTTTTGTCTTTCGACATTGCAAAATTAGACAACGCTCCCGTCACTTGCAAATGTTTTCGAAGCTTTGAGGGGAGATAACGGTTAATTTTAGGGGTATCGAATGTTATATCAAAAAGTCTTAAATGTAAATAAAACAAAATAAACTCTCTATTTTCCAGAGGATTGCACATACATCAAAATGTTTCAGAAAAAATCGTTTGTAAATTTGGCGGCACAGAAAAAAAGCGGTAAATTTGCAACAGAGGCCACTCCACGCGCGCCCCCTCAGACACCACCACGGACACAATGCAATGAAACGACTTTCTGTGATAATGGCGCTGCTGCTCCTGCCGGTCATAGCCATCGGCGCAGCGGAGTATCAGTTCAGACACATCGACACCACCGACGGGCTGCCCAGCAACAAAATCAATGTCATCCACCGCGACCGCGACGGCTACCTCTGGCTCGGCTCGACAGCCTCGATGTGTCGTTACGACGGCCACAATCACCGCACCTACTACGTCAACGACTCACTCTCGAATACACGCGGCGAGCCCGACGTGGTGCGCATCAGCGAGGACTTCGAAGGGCGTCTGTGGCTGCGCTCGCATCGCCAGTACTTCCTCTACGACCCCGAGGCTGACGCCATCACCTCGCACACACCCGAACTGCTCGCACCCTACGGCGTGCCGCCCACGTTCAACCTCATCCACACCCTCGGCGACGGCGCCATCATAGCCTCCGACCCCGACACCGGTTTCTACGTAATCCGCCCCGACTACCGTCAGGCCATCCACATCGGCCTCGACGACTTTCCGTCGCTGAAAGGAGAAGACATCACCGACCTCATCGACACCCCCTTCGGATTGCTCGGGGTCACTGGCAAAGGTGCCATCGTCAGCATCAATCTCACCACGCTCAAAATCGAGGCCATCGACACCCACATCCCCGACACGGCCGAAAACAAAGCGCCGTTCAGCTACTGCCTGTTCTACGACCGCGACGGACTGCTGTGGGTCTACAACCACGAACACCTGTGGCTCTACAACTGCCGACAGGAGCGATGGCGCGACGACCTCTTCGAGGGCTTTCAGCACACGGGAGTAAGCACCATCGAGCAAGACCATGAAGGCCGCCTGTGGATAGCGCGCAACCACTTCGGACTCGAAATGGTCATCAAAAGCCCCGACAAACTGACGTTCAGGCGCGTGGACGACGGAGGCACCCTGCCCGACCGCTTCACCATCAACACCATCCACGAAGACTTCGACGGCACGATTTGGGTGGGTACCTACAAACGCGGACTCTACGGCTACAACCCCGCCGCCAAGAAATTTGAACTCGTCACGATGCCCGACGTCAACTGCCTCACGACAGCCACGGACGGCAACGTGTGGGTGGGCACCGATGCGGAAGGCGTGTTCAAATGGTCGCCCCGGCAGCGCACGCTCACACCCCTCCCCTACTCCGACGACCCCGGCGAAAGCGTGGCCGTCACGTCGCTCTACGGCCACACGGACGGCAATCTTTACGTAGGCACCTTCTCGCGCGGACTCCGCTGCTACGACGGCAAGACCTACCGGCATCTCACCACCGGCTCAGAGCTTGACCAACAATACATCTGGAACTTCGCCCCGACAGGCGACGGACGGGTGTGGATTGGCACACTCGGCGGGGGACTTTTCCGCTACAACCCGGAAGAGCGCAAAGTAGACGCCCGCTATGACATCTCAAACTCGGCGCTTACCACACTCTACATCCTCTCGTCGACCCTCGCGCCCGACGGGACGGCGTGCTTCGGCACCTCTGACGGCGTGTTCCTCATTCCCGAAGGCAAGAGCGAGCCGGAGCGCCTCACGGCAATCCCCCACGGAAACATCAACGACCTGCTCGTCGACTCGCGCGGACTACTGTGGACGGCCACGATGCGCGGCCTGAAAGTCTACGACCCCAAATTCCGCCGTCTGTCGAACGTGGCCATCCCGGGCACGCTCGACGTCGAGAGAGGCTCGATGCTCGGAGTGACCGAAGACCGCAACGGAAGCATCTGGGTGACCGAAGGGTGCCGACTCGTGAGATTTCGCGTGGGCTACGACGAAACGACGGGCGACATCACCACCCACGCACAGACATTCGACGTGCTCGACGGACTGCAAAACGGCGACTTCAACCAAAGGTCGTTCTGCGTCATGCCCGACGGCACGCTGCTCGTAGGAGGTCTGAACGGCATCAGCCGCGTACACCCCTCGGAGCTGACCCGCAACGCCGCCGCGCCCAAAGTGCTCTTCTCCGACTTCATCATCTCAAACCACGTCGTAGCCGTGGGCGAGAAGGTAGACGGCCGCGTACCTCTCAAGGAATCGCTCAACACCGGGCGACGCGTCGAACTCTCGCACAACGAGCACGACCTCACCATCCTGCTGGCCTCCGACAACCTCATCCTGCCCGAAAAGAACATCTACACCTACATGCTCGAAGGCTACCAACGCACGTGGCACACCACCGCCCCGGGCGAAAACCGCGTGACCTTCTCAAACCTCGCACCCGGCAACTACCGTCTGCTCGTGCGCGCCTACAACGCCGACGGCGTGGTGAGCACCGAGACCGCCGCGCTCGACATCATCGTGCATCCTCCATTCTATCAGACCACGTGGGCCAAAGCCATCTACCTCGTGCTCGCCATCGTGGCCATCTACCTGGCCTACCATTACGTCAGGATGCGCGAGCTGCGCAAGTATCGCGAAAAGCGCAAAGCCGACGCCATGCAGAAGCAGGAAGAACTCAACCGTGCGAAATTCAACTTCTTCACCAACGTATCGCACGAACTGCGCACCCCCATCACCCTCATTCTGGCCCCGCTCGAAGCGATGATTAAAGAAAACCCGGAGTCGCCGCAGCTCAACCTGCTCGTGCTGATGCGCAACAACGCCCGCAGGCTGCTGCACCAGGTGAACCAGCTGCTCGACTTCCGCAAGAACGAAGAGGCGGGGCTCGTGCTCAACCTCTCGGACGGCGACCTCGTAGGGTTTGTCAGCGACGTGTGCCGCTCGTTTCTGGTGTTCAACGAGCGCCGCAACCTCAAAGTGGAATTCACCACCACGCTGGCCACCCTCCCGATGAGATTTGACGCCGACAAAATCTACAAAGTGGTGATGAACATCCTGGGCAACGCCATCAAATTCACCCCCGACGGGGGCACGGTGAACATCAGCGTGGAGCGCACCGACGACGGACGCGACGCCATACTGCGTGTGGCCGACACGGGCCCCGGCATACCCGACAAAGACAAAGCCCGCGTGTTCGAACGCTTCTATCAGAGCGCAGGGACATCAGACAGCAAGCCATCGACCGCCGGCAGCGGCATCGGACTGAGTCTGGTGAAAGAATACGTCGACCTCCACGAAGGCAAAGTGGAAATCACCGACGGCGACCCGACAGGCTGCATCGTGACCGTGACCCTCCCCGTAGTGAAATGTGAGAAACCGCTCGACAAAGACCCGTTTGCCATCGAACCGCCCTCCGACTCGGAGCGTCCCGTGGTGCTCGTGGTTGACGACAACGCCGAGATGCGCGGATTTATCAAAGACTATCTGACAGGCGATTATCACGTCACCACAGTGCCCGGCGCAGTCGAAGCGCTCAATCTGATGCAGACCGTCAAACCCGCGCTCGTCATCACCGACCTGATGATGACCGACATGGACGGCATCGAGCTTGTGAAACGCATCCGCTCCACCCCCTCGCTCAGTCGCATCCCCGTAATGGTGCTGACCGCCAAGCACTCCGACGACTCGAAAATCGAAGCCCTCAACGCCGGAGCCGACGACTACATGACCAAACCGTTTGACATCGAGCTGCTACGCCTGCGTGTGGAGCGACTCGTGGCCGGCTCGCGTGCAAACTCGCAGCAGGGACTCATCGACCCCGAGCCGGAGTCGATAGCCATCACCCCGCTCGACGAGAAGATGGTAGACAAATCCATCAAATACGTAATGGACAACATCCATCGCCCCGACCTGTCGGTGGAAGAGCTGAGCGCCCACCTCGGCATGAGCCGAGTGCACCTCTACAAACGCCTCAAGAGCATCACCGGCAAGACCCCGGTGGAATTCATCCGCACCCTGCGTCTGAAGCGCGGCGCCCAGCTGCTGCGCGAGAGCCAGCTCAACGTGTCGGAGGTGGCCTACAAAGTGGGCTACAACTCGCCGAAGTACTTCAGCAAGTACTTCAAAGAGGAGTATGGCATGATACCTTCGGTCTATCAGGAGGCGGAGCGTCGCGGCCTCGACACATCGGCCTCGCGATAGCGCGAGAGGCACGGAGCGGGGGCAGAGAGCGACAATTTAACATTTGCGTCTTAACCCGTTAACATTTCCGCCCCCACAGCGGGGATTATCGCATCCGTATTACGGCTGAAAATGATTAACTTTGCAAATAAGTATGTGTTAGAAATTACTTAATGTATCGGCTCATGAATTCTGAGGCGAACTTTCTAATTCGGCTTCAGTTGGTATGGAACCCCATAACGCCTTCAGCCGAATGCAAAATTTCATCCACATACTTCATAACCCAATGCATTAAGTAATTTCGAACACATACTTGTTGCCGCAGGCAAAGACATTCTTACCCATACAATCAATACCATTCGCATCATGAAACTCTCAACCCTTTCGACAGCACTGCTCGCCGCGCTAATCACCGCGGGGTGCTCCACCGGGAAGATTTCGAAGACCGAAGGCGGAGTGACCGTCAAGCTCGACCCCACGGAAGAGAACGCCACCCGACTGGTCAGACTCCAGGTACTCGGAGACAAAATCATCCGTGTGTCGGCCACACCCGACTCAAAATTCGTCGACAAAGAAAGCCTCGTCACCGTAGCCAAGGCCGGCAAGACCGACTACAAAGTGGAGGAAACCGACTCGACCGTATCGGTGGTGACGTCGGAAGTGCGCGCCACGGTGTCGCTCACGTCGGGCGAAGTGAAATTCTACGACAACACCGGCCGTCTCATAGTCAGCGAAGCCGAAGGAGGGCGCACCTTCAAGCCCATCGAAGTGGAAGGCACCAAGGGCTACACCGTGCGCCAGGTGTTTGAATCGCTCAACGAAGAGGAAGGCCTCTACGGTCTGGGACAGCACCAGAGCGACGAATTCAACTACAAAGGACTCAACGAAGAACTCTTCCAATATAATACGAAAGTGTCAGTGCCCTTCGTGGTGTCGACCGACAACTACGGCATCCTCTGGGACAGCTACTCGCTCGTGCGCTTCGGCAACCCGCTGCCCTACAAGCAGCTCGGCCAAGTGTTCAAAATCTATGACGCCGACGGCAAAGAGGGCGCGTTGACAGGCCGCTACACCCCGGCCGGCGCAACGGAGCCGACAATCGTGCAGCGCGAAGACTCAATCTACTTCGAACACCTCATCCGCAAAGAGCTGACCCACGTGGTCAACCTCCCTCAGGACTTCCCCTACAACCACAGCAACGTCAGCTACAGCGGCGAGCTCGAAGCCCCCGCCACGGGCGACTACCGTTTCATACTCTACTACTCGGGGTATGTCACGGTGAAAATCGACGGCAAGGAAGTGGTGCCCGAACGCTGGCGCACATCGTGGAACCCGAACGCCTACAAATTCACGTTCAAACTCGAAGCAGGCAAGCGCACTCCCATCAGCATCGACTGGAAGCCTGACGGGTCGGTGGCCTACCTGGGCCTGCGCGCCTACGACCTGCGCGACCGCGAGGAAGACCTCAACATGTCGTGGTGGAGCGAAATGCAGAGTCAGGAAGACTACTACTTCGTCTACGGCGAAGACATGAACGACGTAATCCGCGGCTACCGCACCCTGACCGGCAAAGCCCCCATCATGGCCAAGTGGGTGATGGGCTACTGGCAGAGCCGCGAGAAATACAACACCTCTGACGAAGTGCTTTCGACGCTGGCCGAATTCCGCCGCCGCGGCATCCCCATCGACAACATCGTCATAGACTGGCTGCACTGGAAACAAGACTCGTGGGGCAGCCACGAATTCGACCCCGAACGCTTCCCCGACCCGAAAGGCATGGTAGACTCCATCCACGCCATGAACGGCCGCGTGATGATATCGGTGTGGCCCAAATTCTACGCCACGACCGAACACTTCAAGGAATTTGACGAAAAGGGCTGGATGTATCGTCTGCCCATCACCGACTCCATACGCGACTGGGTGGGCCCCGGCTACCTCGGCTCGTTCTATGACGCCTACTCGGCAGATGCCCGCAAACTCTTCTGGAGCCAGATGAACGACCACTACGTGCCCTTAGGCATCGACGCATGGTGGATGGACGCATCAGAGCCAAACATCCGCGACTGCACCGACCTGCAATATCGCAAAGACCTCATCACGCCGACGGCACTCGGCCCCTCGACCGAATTTTTCAACGCCTACGGCCTGATGAACGCCGAAGCCATCTATGACGGGCAGCGCAGCGTCGACCCCGACCGCCGCGTGTTCCTGCTGACCCGCTCGGGCTTCGCCGGACAGCAGCGCTACTCGACAGCCACGTGGAGCGGCGACATCGCCACCCGCTGGGAAGACCTCAAGGCACAGATTTCGGCCGGACTCAACTTCTCGTCGGCCGGCATACCCTGGTGGTCGATGGACATCGGCGGCTTCTGCGTGGAAAACCGCTACATGAAAGCCGAGGCCGAACGCGCCAAGACCGGACGCGAGAACCCCGACATGAAAGAGTGGCTCGAACTCAACACCCGCTGGTATCAGTACGGAGCCTTCGCGCCCATGTTCCGCTCGCACGGACAATGGCCGACGCGCGAAATCTTCAACCTCGCCAAAGAGGATGACCCGACCTACCGCTCGGTGGTCTACTACACCAAACTGCGCTACGACCTGATGCCCTACATCTATTCGGTCAACGCCATGACCCACTTTGACGACTACACCCCGATGCGCCCGCTCGTGATGGACTTCACCGCCGACAAAGCCACCCGCTCGATAGGCGACGAATACCTCTTCGGCCCGTCGCTGCTCGTGGCCCCGGTCTACACCTACGGCGCGCGCAGCCGCGAAGTCTACCTGCCCGCCGGCGCCGAATGGTATGACTTCTACAACGGCAAACTCTATGCAGGGGGCGCCACCTACGCCATGCCCGCCCCCTACGAGCGCATGCCCCTCTTCGTGCGTTCAGGCGCCATCATCCCCTTCGGCCCCGAAATGCAGTGGAGCGCAGAGAAACCCGCCGACCTCATCGACCTCTACGTCTATGCGGGCGCCGACGGCAAATTCACGCTCTACGAGGATGAAGACGTCAACTACAACTATGAAAAGGGCGCGTATGCCACGATAGAATTCAGCTACGACAACGCCACGAAGACCCTCACCATAGGCGAGCGCAAGGGCGACTATCCCGGAATGCTCAAAGAACGCAAATTCAACGTGGTGCTCGTCTCGGCCGAAAACCCCGTGGGCTACTCGCGCGACAACCGCGGCGTCGAAGTGGCCTATGACGGAAAGGCTTGTCAAATCAAGCTCTAAACGTGATGAAAACCACGACAAAGACACTCACCCTCGCCGCCCTCGTGGCGGCGGGGGGCTTCGCTTCAGCCCCGGCGGCCACCGACTCGAGAGCGGTGTCGTTTAACGACGGCTGGCGTTTCGCACTCGCCGACTCGGCGGAATTTCGCTCGACCGGCTACGACGACGCCCATTGGCGCGCCCTCTCGCTGCCCCACGACTGGGCCATCGAAGGCGACTTCTCGCAAGACAATCCGTCGGGCACAGGCGGAGGCGCACTCCCCGGCGGAGTAGGTTGGTATCGCAAGACCTTCACGACACCCGAGAATGCCGAGCGCGTCTACATAGACTTTGACGGCGCCTACATGAATTCGACCGTCTACATCAACGGACACGAGCTCGGCACACGTCCCTACGGCTATGCCTCGTTCAGCTACGACCTCACCCCGTGGCTCAGGAAGGGAGGAGGCGAAAACGTGATAGCCGTGAGAGTGGACAACGCCGAGCAGCCCAACTCGCGATGGTATTCGGGCTGCGGCATCTACCGCAACGTGTGGCTGAGGGAACTCCCGGCCGTACACATCGGCCAGTGGGGCCACCACGTGACCCCGAAGCGCGTGGCCGACACAGACACGTGGGAGGTAGACGTGACGACCACTGTAGAAAATCATCAGCCCACAGGCGCGTGGCTCGCCCTGAAAACCTATCTGATGGATGGTGACAGCATCGTGGCCGACGCCACCGGGCAGATGATGACCGACAAAGGGACGAGTCAGGCCAACAACGTGACCCTCAAGGTGGAGAATCCGGAACTCTGGGACACCGAAAACCCCAAACTCTACACGGTGAAGAGCGTGGTGATAGACCTCGGCAAAGGCGAGAAAATCGACTCGATAGAGACCACCACGGGCTTCAGATGGTTTGACTTCGACCCGAAGAAAGGCTTCTCGCTCAACGGGAAGCCGATGAAAATCAGAGGCGTGTGCATGCACCACGACCTCGGCGCACTCGGCGCGGCCGTCAACACCCGCGCCATAGAACGTCAGCTCGAAATCCTCAAGGAGATGGGCGCCAACGGCTACCGCTGCTCGCACAATCCGCCCGCACCCGAGGTGCTCGACCTCGCCGACCGCATGGGATTCATCGTCATGGACGAGACATTCGACATGTGGCGGCGCGCCAAGACCTCGCACGACTATTCGCGCTACTTCCCCGACTGGGCCGAGCGCGACCTGACCGACCTCATCGTCAGAGACCGCAACCACCCCTCGGTTATGATATGGAGCATAGGCAACGAAGTGCTCGAACAATGGTCGTCGGCAAGCGCCGACACCCTCTCGCTCGAACAGGCCAACCTCATCCTCAACTTCGGCCACGGCTCAGACCAACTCGCGTCGGCCGACTCGGAGCTGAGCTTCAACTCGCTGCTGACGCGCCGCCTGGCAGAACTCGTCAGAGCCTCCGACCCGACACGCCCCATCACGGCCGGGTGTAACGAGCCCAATCCGGGCAACCACCTCTTCCGCTCGGGCGCGCTCGACATAATAGGCTACAACTATCACGACGACTGGTTTGACTCCGTGCCCAAATGGTTTCCCGACCTGCCGTTTCTCATCACCGAAAGCGTCTCGGCCCTCCAGACCCGCGGCTACTACAAAATGCCGTCGGACTCGGCCATCCTCGCCCCGGTGCGCTGGGACCTCCCCTACTACGACCCCTCCTTCTCATGCTCGGCCTACGACAACATGCGCGCGCCGTGGGGCGCACACCACGAAGGGACACTGCGCCACTTCGACGAGAAGGATTTCATAGCGGGCCAATTCATCTGGACCGGATTTGACTACATCGGCGAGCCGACACCTTACGGCTGGCCCGCGCGCTCGTCATACTTCGGCATCGTCGACCTTGCCGGCATACCGAAAGATGTCTACTACATGTATCAGTCGCAATGGCGCCCCGACAAGACGGTGCTCCACCTCTATCCCCACTGGAACTGGACACCGGGCGAGGAGATAGACATGTGGGTGTATTACAACAACGCCGACGAGGTGGAACTCTTCGTCAACGGCGTCTCGCAGGGCACTAAAACGCCGGAACCGGGCAAATACCACGTGGCGTGGCGCGTGGAGCATCAGCCGGGCGAAGTGCGCGCCGTCTCGCGCAAGGACGGACAAGTCGTGGCCGAAAAGACCATACGCACCGCCTCGGAGCCAGCCACGATACGCCTCACCCCCGACCGCCGCGAAATCTCGGCCGACGGACGCGACCTGAGCTATGTGCTCGTGGAAATCCTCGACAAGGAGGGCAACCTCTGCCCTATCGCCGAAAACGACGTGACATTCGCGCTCGAGGGGGCAGGATTTAACGCCGGAGTAGACAACGGTTCGCCCATCTCGCTCGAACGATTCAAAGACAACCATCGCAAAGCCTTCTACGGCAAGGCAATGCTCATAGTGCAGAACGACGGCACGGAGGGACCGATAGAAGTGACAGCCACCTCGCCCGGTCTGACCACAGCCACAACCACAATCACAGCAAAATGAAAACCATAGCAACGACAATAATCATAGCAGCGTCGGCCCTGGCCACGGCGACAGCCGCCACGCCCGTCTACCTCGACGAAAACGCGCCTCTCGAAGAGCGCGTGGAAGACGCCCTGTCGCGCATGACGCTCCACGAGAAGGTGGCCATGTGTCATGCCGAGGGTAAGTTTGCATCGCCCGGCGTGGCGCGCCTCGGCATCCCCGACCTCTGGATGAGCGACGGCCCCCACGGCGTGCGCGCCGAAATCAACTGGGACAACTGGGGCTATGCCAACCGCACCAACGACTCAATCACGGCCTTTCCGGCACTGACCGCCCTGGCCGCCACATGGAACCCCGCGCTGGCCGAAGCCTACGGCAACGCCTTGGGCGAGGAAGCACTCTACCGCGAGAAAGACGTTATGCTCGGTCCGGGCGTCAACATCTACCGCACGCCGCTCAACGGACGCAACTTCGAATACATGGGTGAAGACCCGTTTCTGGCGGGCGAGCTGGTGGTGCCCTACATCAAGGGCATGCAGCAGAACGGCGTGGCCGCATGTGTGAAACACTACGCCCTCAACAATCAGGAACTCTGGCGCGGACACATCGACGTAGAACTCTCAGACCGCGCCCTCCACGAAATCTACCTGCCCGCGTTCCGCCGCGCCGTGGAAGAGGGAAAGGCGTGGAGCATCATGGGCTCCTACAACAAGGTGAGAGGTCAGCACGCCTGTCACAACGAGCTCCTGCTCAACGACATCCTGAAAGGCGACTGGGGTTTTGACGGCGTAGTGATAACCGACTGGGGAGGCGCCCACGACACCCGCGAGGCGGCCCTCTACGGGCTCGACCTCGAGATGGGCAGCTACACCAACGGCCTGACCTCGGAATCAGACTTCACCACCGACGACTACTATCTGGCCAACGCCTACGAGGAGGCCCTCAAGAAAGGCGAACTGCCGATGGCGACACTCGACGACAAGGTGCGACGCCTGCTGCGCCTCAACTTCCGCACGGCCATGCGCCGCGACAAGCCCTACGGGGCGCTCTGCACGCCGGAACACTACGCCGTGGCCGAAGAGATAGGCAACGAAGCCGTGGTGCTACTCAAAAACGCACCGGTGTCGAAGAAGCAGGGTCCGCTCCTGCCCATCGACGCCGCCAAGTATGGAAGAATCCTCGTCGTGGGCGAGAACGCCACGCGCAACCTCATGCAGGGAGGCGGGTCGTCGGAGCTTAAGGTGAAAGACGCCTTCACGCCCCTCGACGGACTGCGCGACCTCTACGGCGACAAAGTGGTCTATGCCGCAGGCTACAAATCGGGGCGTCCGATGTACGGCCACGCCGACATAATCCCGCAGCACGTGGAAGACTCGCTGCGCGCCGAAGCCGTGGCAATGGCACGCGAAGCCGACCTGGTGATATTCGTGGGCGGACTTAACAAAAACCATGCGCAGGATTGCGAGGCGGGCGACCGTGAGGAATACGGCCTGCCCTTCGGACAGCCGCGTCTCATCGAGGAACTCGCCAAGGCTTGCCCCAACATCGTGGTGACGCTCCTGAGCGGCAACGCAGTAGAGATGCCGTGGGCCAAGGAAGTGCCCGCCATTCTCCAGGCGTGGTATCTCGGCACGATGACGGGCAAGGTTGTCGGCAACGTGCTTTCGGGCGCGGTCAATCCATCAGGCAAGCTCCCCTTCTCCTTCCCGGCCCGACTCGAAGACTGCGGCGCCCACTCGTTTGGCGAGATAGCCTATCCGGGCGACTCAATCAAGGAGCAGTATCTCGAAGATATCTTCGTGGGCTACCGCTGGCACGACACCAAGAAAATCCCCGCTGCCTATCCGTTTGGCTACGGTCTGAGCTACACGACGTTTGAGGTGGGCAAAGCCACGGCATCGGCCGACCGCATCGCCCCCGACGGCACAATCACCGTGAGCGTGCCGGTGAAAAACACGGGCAAAGTGGCCGGCAAGGAGACACTTCAGCTCTACATCTCCGACCTCGAAAGCTCGCTGCCGCGTCCCGTCAAGGAGCTCAAGGCATTTGAAAAAGTGAGTCTGGCGCCCGGCGAAGAGAAGGTGGTGACATTCACAATCACGCCCGAGATGCTCAAATTCTACTCGCCCGAACAGAAGGCGTGGATAGCCGAGCCGGGCAAATTCAAGGCGCTCGTCGGCACAAGCTCGACAGACATCAAGGCCTCGCACACATTCACGCTCTAAGCCCGGCCTCCGGGCCGAGACAGCCCCGACATGACAAAGACCGACCGCAGCCTCAGCGCCGCGGTCGGTCTTCGTTTTTTATTTAGAGTATGGAGGTCAGTCAGTCGCCGAGGGCAACGCGGAGAGTGATGCCGCGCCGGTGAAAGAGCGGTGCAGGTCAGGGAAGAGAGCGCCCTCGCGACTGAAAACGTCAGGCCTTTCCTATCTAACCAGCGTCAGTCCTGCGAGCCCGATGACCACTTCGTTTGCGAGAGTCTCCAGTTCCAGTTGCTGAAGCTCCTTCTCAGGATTAAGCTCGAGACGCAACATCACTCCGGCTCCGCCGTCGATACGCCTTCCGTATACCCCTTTGATGCCGAGCACCTCTTCGAGATTATCGGAAACAATACCCTCCTTCAAAGTGATACGGTAGGGCTTCGGAGTATCGAGACGGAACTGCTTGCCGTCAACGTAATAGTCCTGTTCTATCGGACACCAGTTGTTGGGGGCGATGAGGGGAAGAGTGTCCTCAGTACCGTCGGCATACTTCACACGAATCGTGCCATTCTCTATATGGCTCTGCATATAGTTTGTGCTACCTGCAAGCAGAAGGTGAGCAGCCCGGGCCTTTCCTTCGAGAGGGACGGAAATCTTGTCGGGGTAGTTGTCAAACAGCGAGGTATAGGCAATGTTGTTTCCTTCCTTCACCGAAGCAAAAGGGATACCGACAGAAGTAGTGAGGACCCCGTCAGCATCGACCATGTGTCTCAGACCGCTGTCATCGATATGGGCAGTGTCATCAGGGTGACACCATTCTCCCAAACCCTGCACAGGTATCTGCAGAGTGGTGTAGGGCGACCGGGGCGACTCGTAACGGTTGCGGAAGATATCGGAGATATTGGAGTTGTAGACCCTGCTGAGGTCTATCGTTTGATAGCTGTCGGAGCTGTTGACTTTCAGGTCGAGACCGAGAAGCGAAGCGTCAAGCATGGGATGGGTGAAGCTTTGTGTTTCCTCCCACCAAGTGAAATCACCGCTTTTGATTTCACGGAAACCGGTATGTTGTTTACCCGTGGCGTAGGAGTCGGCTTCGGCAATGGGTTTTCCCTTCCATTCAATTTCTATTGTCATATCGCCGTTCAAGGGAGTAGAGACAGCCAAAGCAGGCCTGCCGACGGCAGATTCTGCAGCCATCCAAGGATAAGACTTGCCGTTGACCTTGAGGGCTTTCACCTTATCGGTCAAAGCGGGCAGGATTAGTTCGGCCATGCGGACAGAGTCAAGCCCTACATTAAAACTATAGGTTTCCTTCATGCCGTTTCTATCGAAGCTGAACGAGAAATCCTGATGCTTGATTGAAGCACTGTCCCATTCAGAGGGAAATCCGGGGCGTATTCTGACAGAATGGTTAATAGCATCCGGGGCGAAACCGAAGAGGCCCTGCACCACGGCTCTTGCCATCATGGCAGTAGGGTCGGCGAAGTCGCGGTAGCTCTCTCCTCTCGCGGCATCATAGTGGCTAATCTGGCCGAGGTTGCCGGGGCTGTTGCCCAGAAACATTCCGTCGAGCATCGAACTCTTCAGCAACCGGGTGGCGTCTTCAGCACGTCCGGCCTGCCAATAGGCAAGTGCCGTGTGCATCACTTCGGCAAATGCCACATTGTTGATGCTCCACGCATAGGGCATCCAGTCGGTGGTCGCCACAGTGGCATACCCCTCTTCGAGTCCGGGAGCCTCCACTGAAATATGAGGCAAGTTGTTGTCGATATATCGGGTTGCCCGGTAGGCCATGAAATCGTCGGCCACATCGCTGTCGATGGCATGGTAGACAGTCCAGAGTGCAGGATGGTCATGCAGCCTCTTGTGTCCCATGAAATCCTTGTGTTCGGCCCACACACCCTTGTCGTCCATCCAAAGGGTGGAGTTGAGGGCATCGAGTATGTTCTGCGCCTCCGTGGCGTAGGGAGTAGAGTCTTCACCTATCAGTTCCGCTATCTCGGCAGCAATCTTGTTGGCACGATAGTTATAGGCGGAGGAGTGGGTTACGGCCCCGCTATTGTAGTAGAGTCCGTCACTGGCCCAGATGCAGCAGTACGCATCATAAAGGCCGTCGTTGTCAGGATCGAAGTTGCGCTTCTCCCAAGCGAGGTGCGAGGTCAAAACGGGCCACATTTTTCTTGCATAGTCGAGGTCGCCGGTCCATTTGAGATGCCAGAGCAGTTCGTCGATGTAACAGAGATTCATGTCGTAATGGTGCATCTGGTCTTTTCGCTCCGGACTGCGGCAGATGTAGCCGTTGCTATACATCTGAGTGCCCCATTTCTTTTCGGCTCTCGCCCCGTTCTTTTCCGAATCCTGAGAAGGATGGGGATAGACGGGAGCGACATTGTCGACCTGCGACTTTGCGTAGGCATCGAAATGCGTGCGTGCGCGGTCGTGCCAGCCCAGAAAATCACCGCAGTAGGCTCCGCGCCAACCGCTGAGGGTGCCACGCCATCCTATCGCACCGTGCAACCAAGTCTTGCCGTCCCACGAGCCTTCGGCGGAATGGGTTATGACAGGTCCAAGCACGTTGAAGTATGGGTCGGGGGTGTTTATCTCAAGTATTCCGGAAAGTTCGGTCTGATGTCTATCAGCTTCGGCGAACACATCGGCAAGTCGGGGCTGATTACCGGCTTCAATCTTCTTGTCGAAGTATTCCACATAAAAAGTCTTGTGCCCACCACCGACAGGCATAGAGACGGTTTCCTGCGTCTGCACGTCAGGGTCAGGAGCGAAAGCATTTGCAGGGTCGGCTCCCATATCGCCGTTACGGTTTAGCTGAATCTTCACTGTGGGCACGCATATCCCAACGAGTTCCGCCCCTGCGGGCATATCAGAGGCCTCTATCTTCCATATTCCGGCCTCGCGGTCGAAGGGGGCGAGGGCTGTGATGGAAATGCGGCCCTCGCCCCATTGGGGGTCGGATAGTTCGTAGCGGCGCTCGCCACCCCGGTAATACGACTGACATTCGGCCACTGAGTCAAGACGTAACCATCGGTCGGCCGTCTTGACTTTAAAGTGGATATTGCGGTTGTCCTTTCCATGAAACGCTCCGAAAATGGGGCGGTCGCTGGTCTCGATGCGGAAGGCAGTGTTTCCTCCGTAAAGCGCACGCGTATAGAGGTTGTCGCCGTTCTTGCGGTAGATGTAACCCTCGGAAGTTGGTGAATATTGCATCACCCTGTCGGCATTGCGGTCTATTGAATTATGATTGAACAATCCGATGTAGGATTGTCCGGCCGCAAGCAACGGCACGCTTAGAGCTACAAAAGCAAAAATATTTTTCATGGACGAAAAAACTTCGTAAGCTATGTGAGATGTTATTAGATTTATAAGATATGTAAGTACGTTTTAACACATACTCAATGCAAAATTAATCATAAGTTTCGAAAATTCCAAATGAAAAATGAAACATTAAAAGTATTCCGGTTTTAAGTGCGACAGAGGGATGATGCTGACAGACGATACGCAGCTTAAGGAGGGGCGATAGCGACGTATCGGCCGGAGATTACCATAGACACGCGACTTATCTGACATGACAAAGACCGACCGCAGCCTCAACGCCGCGGTCGGTCTTAGTATTATTCAGAGCATGGAGGTCAGTCTCCGAGGGCAACGCGGAGAGTGATGCCGCCGCGGATGGGGAGGCCGCGCTGACGGAAGCCGTTGCCCATAGATTCGAAGCGGAACACGGAGAATTTCGTATCGGTCAGGTTGCGCCCCCAGAGTTCGGCGCTCCAGCCGCGGCCTTCGATGGTGGCGGTGGCACCGAGCTGCGCGTAGAACGGCTGGCGGTAGAGGTTTTCCTCATCCCAGTAGATTGAACCGGTGCCGCGGAGGTTGGCTTCGAGCGAGATGCCGCGCAGATTGGCCGAGCGGAGGGGGAAGAAGTGGCGCGCGCTCAGGAAGAGGGTGTTTGCCGGGGCGTAGGGAACGCGGTTGCCGCTGAGGTCGATGCCCTCGTTGGTGAAGTGGCGGAAGGTGGCGTTGGTGAAACCGTAGCTGAGATGGAGCGCCCAGCGGGGAGCGGGGTTGTAGCGCAGGGTGAGTTCGGCACCGAGCGAGCGGGTGCGGCCGGCGTTGGCCATGTAGCGGCCGGTCGACTCCTCGGGGAAGAGGGTCACCTGCTGGTCGCGCACGTCGATTAAGAAAGCGGCAAACGTGGCGTAGACGCGCCCCTTGTTGCAGCTGACGTGGCCGCCCACTTCGTAGTTCCAAGAGGTCTCGGGCAGGTAGGAGGTCATTTTGTCGACGTCGTATTCGGCGGGGCGACCGAATTCTTCCATCATGCGGCTCTGGAGAATGTCGCTGAACATCTGGGTGTTGTAGCCTCCGGCCTTGTAGCCGCGCGAGACGGAGGCGTATAGGGCAGAGTTGCGCAGATTGTAGGTGACGGAGAAGGTGGGGAGGAGTTCGGTGAATTTCTGGGCCAGACGGTCGGTGTCGTCGATGTCGACAGCTTTCTGAATGGCTACGGGCATGGGCCCGCGCATCATTGTCATTGTGGCAGAAGTGTTGAGGGTGCTCCAATAGCGCATGGCGGTGTGCTCGGTTTCGAGGCGCAGGCTCGCGGCGAGCGAGAAGCGTCCGAGGTCGACAGCGGAGCGGTGGTAGAGCGCGAAGCCTTTGGCGGGCATGTCGAAGCTCGAGCCGAGGGTGAAGGCGTCTTCGTCCCAGCTGAGCGACATTCCGGCGGGGAGGATGGGATTGACGTTGGCGAGGATGAGCTCCTCGATGCCGTCGGCTTTCATTTCAACGGGCGCCACCATGCGCTGGGCGCGATAGAAGCCGTAGACGCCCGCGAGCCATGAGTAGACACCCTTGCGGCCCGAGATGACGAAGTCCTGGGTGATGGAGCGTTCGACGATGTGCTGGCGCAGTGTGAAGAAGCTTGCGGGGAGGAAGTCCTGGTCGAGGTGGAGGTCGTCATCGAGATAGTTGAAGCCGGTGATGGAGGTGAGGGTGAAACCGGGGGCGGCCCAACGCACCATGAGGCCTTCGGTGAGCGAGGTGCGCTTGTAGGTGACGGGGGCGTTGTAGTTGATTTCGCCTGTTTGCTCGAAGGCGTAGGGGTAGCCGTCCTGCCAGGCGTAGCTGAGCGAGGTGGTGTTTTCGACGCTGACGCGCGAGGAGGGGCGCCATTGCAGTTTGAGGCGGTAGGATTGGTCGTCGGTGCGGCCTGTGCGCGAACCGTCGAAGGCGTTTTTGAAGTAGCCGCGCGACGACGATGTGTAGCCGGTGAGCGAGGCGCCGAAATGTTCGGAGGCTTTGCCGTAGATGCTGAGCGAGCCGCGGAGGGCGAGCGGGAGGGCGCCGTCGGCCATGACGCGCACGCCTATGCCTCGGTCGACACCGGCCAGACGGTTGAGGGGCGAGAGGGTGTAGACGTTAATGAGGCCGGCGATGGTGTTGCGCCCGTAGAGGGTGGACTGCGGACCGCGGAGCACTTCGATGCGGTCGAGGTCGGCCATGTCGAGGTCGTAGCCGTTTTTGTTAAGGATGGGGATGTTGTCGACGTTCAGACCCACGGCGCTCTGGTCGATGCGAGCGCCGATGCCGCGCACGTAGACCGACGAAGTCATTTTCGAGCCGTAGTCGGGCATGTAGAAGTTGGGGGCCATGCCCGAAACACCTTTCATGCCCGAGACTCCGGCGGCCTGAAGCTCGCGGCGGCCGAAGATGGTGGCTGTGACGGGCTGGCGCAGGAGCGAGGAGGCTTGTTTGACGGCGGTGACCGACACTTCGTCGAGACGCACCTCGGCCGGGGGCACGGAGTCGGTGGCTACTTCGGCCGATGCGACGCAAGGCATTGCGGCGGCGAGGGCCGAGAGGACAAGAGAGCGGAGACGTGAGGAGGAGGCGTGACGGGAAGTTTGTTCGGAAATCATTTTCGAAGTTTACGCATGATGCCCTGCAGCCACAGATAGATGGGCGAGGGCGTGGATGTGACATCAGTGGCCAGAATGTCGGCCATCGTCATTGTGGCATCCGAGCCGAACTGACTCGGATAGAGCATAATCAGATTGGTGTGTGAGAGATATTTGCCAACGTATTCGGGCACGGATTCCATGTCGGAACTGAATGAGAGCGAGGTGCGGCGGGCTCCGACAATGACAGTGAGGTCGTCGGCGGTAATGTCGGACGAGGCCACGACGAAGTCGTCAAACGAGGCCACGGTGCGGAAGGAGACGTGGATGCCGATGCGGTAGTGGCGCAGGACGGAGAGCAACGGGGTGCGCGTGGGCTCGTCGCACCACACTTCCATGCGGCAGCCGATGTGGCGGCAGAGGCAGCCCATGGCCTGCACCCAGCGGGCGAAGCCGGTCTCAAACTCGGCTTTCTTGGGCACGGCGATAATCATGCGCGCCATGGTGGGGAGGGGGTTATAGCAACGCGCCATCATGAGCATCTTGTTGGTCGACACCAGGAGGCGTTCCATTTTTTCGCCGAGAAACGAGTCGAGGAAGGCGGCGGTGCGGCGGTGCATGCCAATGACCACTTCGGTGATGTCGCGCTCCTCCATGGCGTTGAGCACGCCGGTGATGAAGTTGAGGTCGTAGCGCTCGATGGTGATGAGTTCCACTTCGACAGAGGCTGCGGCGCGTTCGGCCATGTCGAGTGAGTTGCGCGAGATGGAGCGCGAGGGGGCGGAGTTGTCGTTGCGCACGTGGAGGGCGTAGAGGTCGCCGGGGGCGGAGCTGTCGGGCATTCGCAGCGAGAGGGCGAGTTCGACGAGTGCAGGGGCGCGCAGGGGGTTGTCGATGGCTACGAGTGTGCGGGGGTGGCCGACGGGGTCGTTTTCGGCGGCGTGTACGGCGTCCTCGGCTTCCTGCATCATCTGCACTTTGATTTTGGCGGCGGCGCGGGCTGTGCCCATCGACGAGACGGTGCAGGTGACGAGTATCATCACCACGGTGCCGTTGAGGATTTCGACGCCGAACAGCCCCATCTGAAAACCTATCATCACGACGGCGAGAGCCACGGCGGTGTGGGCGTTAGAGAGCTGATAAATCATGGAGCGGTCGGTAGGCGTCAGGTGGCAGATTTTCTGCGTCACGGCGGCCGCGGCCCACTTCGTAGCCATTGCGACGGCGCTCATCACGGCGGCGATGTAGAGCGTGTACCAGCCGTTGAACACGACGTGGATGTCGATGAGCATTCCGACGCCTATCAGGAAGTAGGGGATGAAAATGGCGTTGCCCACAAATTCGAGGCGCCCCATGAGGGTGGAGCGCGCGGGGATGAAGCGATTGAGGAGCAGGCCGGCGAAGAAGGCGCCAAACACTCCTTCGAGGCCGATGGCCGAGGCTAAGGCCGCCGCGCCGAACACCATCACCATGACGTAGATGAATTGCGGGATGCCTTCGTTGTGACGTTTGAAAAACCAGCGGGTGAGTCGGGGATAGAGGTAGACGCCTCCGAGGCAGTAGACCACGAGGTAGCCCACAGTGCGCCACAATGCGGCCACGGAGCCTTCGCGCACCACGCCGAGCACGCCGGCGAGTACCATGAGCGAACCGAGCACGGCCACGATGGTGCCGGCGATGGTAATGACCACGGCGGGCGATTTGGTGACGCCGAAGCGGGCGGCAACAGGGTAGGCCAGCAGGGTGTGGGCGGCAAACATCGAGCCGAGAAGGAGCGACGTGGTGAGCGAGAGTTGCAGCACCGTAGTAGAAACCGCCACGCCGGCCACGAGGGGGATAATGAATGTCAACAGACCGAAAATCACGCCCTTGCGCAGATTTTGCACGAGGTTGTACATGTCAATCTCGATGCCGGCGAGAAACATGAGGTAGAGGATGCCCACCTGCCCGAACACTTCGAAGCTCATGTCGCGGTCGAGCAGGTCGAAGCCGTGTGGCCCGACGGCCACTCCGGCCAGAATGAGTCCGATGACGTGGGGTATCTTAAGACGGTTGAATATCAGAGGCGTCACCAAGATTATGGCCATCACCATCAGAAAGATGGGGACGGGCTGCGAAATTATCGGCACACTTAGCGGCAGCATCTGTTACGGAGGGGGGTGACTGAGGGCTTGTGATTCGGTGAGAGTTGATTGGCGAGGGGGGAGCGTGGCGCGGAGAGGGCTGAGACGTCAGGCTTTGGAGGTGAATTTCTCTACAGCCTGCGCGAGGGCTTGCGATGTGGCCTCGGTGGCCTCGACGAGCGGCAGGCGCAGGTGTTTGCCATACCACGGGAACATGGCGTTGAGCAGAGCCTTGATGCCGGCCGGATTGCCGTCTTTGAAGAGCAGCGAATAGAGGGCCGAAAATTCGCGGTGGAGCGGACGGGCGCGGTCGTGAAGCTCCGTGTCGAGACTGAGACGAATCATTTCGGTGAACTGGCGCGGCAGTGCGTTGCCGAGCACCGAAATCACGCCGTCTCCTCCGAGACCTATCATGGTGTGGGCGAGCGAGTCGTCGCCCGAAAAGACTGCAAACCCTTCGGGACGGCGGGTGATGATGAGCGCGGCCTGGTCCATGTTGCCCGACGCTTCCTTGATGCCCACAATCTTGTCGGGAAATTCCTCGGCAAGACGTATCACGGTGTCGACCTCCATGTTCACACCCGTGCGGCCGGGGATGTTGTAGAGAATGACGGGCAGCGGACTCGTGCGCGCCACCTCGGCAAAGTGGCGATACATTCCTTCCTGCGTGGGTTTGTTGTAGTAGGGCACCACCGAGAGGATAGCATCGGCCTTTTCAAGACCGGGGGTTGAGGTGAGACTCTTTTTCAGCGCCGCGGTAGAATTTCCGCCCATACCGATGACCACCGGCACACGCCCCCCTACCCTATCGATGACGGTCTGGAGAATCTTGTGCTTCTCCTCCTCGGAGAGCGTAGGGGTCTCGGCCGTCGTGCCAAGCGCAACGATAAAGTCTACTCCGCCCTCTACAAGATAGTCGAGATGGCGGTTGAGGGCTTCAAAATCTATTTCGAGGTCGGGAGTGAAAGGGGTGGAGAGAGCCACGCCCATGCCACGCAGCTTTTTCGGAGTCATATCGTGAGAGGGTGGAATATTATTATGCAAAATTACTCAAATTCTGTTAAACATCCAAAAAACCACCGACGCTTTTGAAAGATTTCCAAAATCCCGCCCCAACCACCGGCGAATCCCCACCGTTGTCCCGCTATCCAAAGCCGAGCTGCGGCTTGGGAACAATGTGTAATGACGCACCGAAATTCGTCCTATTAAAAATTCGTGTTGGATAAAGGTAGGGACGCGGCGAATTGGCATGGAGAGCGGACTATTTCCACATCGTGGGTCTGCGTGGACGCGCCATTCATTACGTCGGAATATGAAAACGGGCGAAAAAATACGCGACCATGTCCGGACGTGCCTTTGGCACGTTACTCATGCACAGCACGTTAGGAGATATTCTTACGTTGCGATTTGTTGTCGCCCGGCCTAGGCTACGTGCCAAAGGCACGTCCGTACATTGAGACGTAAACAATTGATACACAGATAGGATTTGAACGATATCTTAGATCAGCGAGGGCGGTAGGGCGAAATTCGCCGTCGTGAGCTGCCTCGGTGCGCAAGGGCGCGTCCGTGGGGACATTGACCGTAGGGATTTCGTCATGGGATGCGTGGATGCGCCAGCGCGTCCCTACTTGCGAGAAAGAACGATGGCGTGGTGTGCGCCGGAAGGGTATAAAAAAAGAATGAGTAAATAAATAGTCCGAAGACTAATCTTTACTCATTCTCCTCTCTCCTCAGCGGTATGGACGGGACTCGAACCCGCGACCCCCTGCGTGACAGGCAGGTATTCTAACCAGCTGAACTACCACACCAAGGTTTGTTTGAGAGGCTCTACGAAAGGGCTTCCTTCCGTTTTGCAGTGCAAAGTTAGCAACTATTCCAATACTATGCAAATTTTTTTGAAAAAATTTTTTGTCGGGTTTGTGGAATGGTGTTCGTTAATGCGTGAATGTAGGGTCATAGGAAGTGCAGCAAGTCTCGGTTCATGATAAATGATTTAGTCGTCCCGCATCTGCTATGTGCCGGGGGCACCCCCCCCTACATAGTGACGTAATCATTTGAATTACAATATATTTTAAATCTTACGTTTGGGGAGCATCATTAGCGAATTGGTATGCCAGCGGTGGAGTTGGACGTCGTGGGGCTGCGAGGGTACGTCTTGGCAGGAGGGTGATAACAATGGCTCGAGGGATTCGACGTCGTGGGGGTGCGGAAGGGTGGCGGATGTCCCAAACGCAGGTGTCCCATTGGACGGTGGGACAATGTGTGACAACCAAATTCAGGAATAAGCTGTGTTGTAGCGTCCGGTAGGGGCGCAATACATTGCGGCCGCCGCGAAGATGCATGGCGACCCGGGAAATCGACATTGTGGGTCGCCGCGGACGCGCCTTGGCGAATTGGCACGATGGAAGGGGGAACAGAGGAGGGAATGACAACGATTATTGGTAGGGACGCGATTTTTCGCGTCCACAGCGACCAATAGTGTCGGATTACCCACCGCCGACGTGCCTATTCGCCGCGGACGCGCCATGGCGCAATGCGGTTCAAATAAAGAATTGAGGAAGACATCTGAAATTCCTGCCGCCCAAAAGATAGCAGCGCCTCCGAATCAAGATAACCGATTGATTTGCAGGTAGGGACGCGCCATGGCGCGTCCGCAGAGACGTTGGCGCGGCGAGAGGGGGTAATTCGTCGTCGTGGGTCTGCGCGGACGCGCCATGGCGCGTCCCTACCTGCTAATCAAGCGATTACAGCGTAATACATCCCCAGAGGGGATGAAATACAAAGCCCCACGAATTCATTCGTGGGGGACAATGACCTAAAACAATAAAACATCCCTGAAGGGGATGAATATTGCCTGAGCAGGAATAGTTGTGCCCTACTTAAGAGACCTTGAGAAATCCCCACTACGCGGAAGGGAAATTCATCCCCTTCAGGGATGTCTTTGAGAAAGAGAGCGTTATCCCCACGAATGAATTCGTGGGGCTTTGGAGTTCATCCCCTCCGGGGATGCGACACGAGGCAATCGTTTGATTTGGGGTCAGTAGATATTTTCGGTTGGTCTCAATATAAATTTTAACCATATAAAGTGCATAATCTGTACAAGAAGAATGT
>JAIDCC010000040.1 GCA_029056055.1 Duncaniella sp. | reverse complement strand
ACCTGCTAATCAGGCAATTACAGCGCAATGCATCCCCGAAGGGGATGTGGTCAATCCTCTATTTGAACCGCATTGCGAGGCGAGGGGAAGAAAACGGCGCGGAAGTTTCGCGGATTGAAGAGAAATGTGTAAATTTGCAGTGTGATAATTACACAAATATAAGTAAGTTCCAAAAATAAAAGGCGTATAGGTCATTTTGCAGGCTGAAATCTTTATAATCGTACTGATTATTAAACCAATATCACAGTTCAAACTCTTTGAACCAATTTTTGATAGTATAAGTCATGTGCATATTATTTTATTAATCAGTATTATGCAATTTCTTAAATGCCTAAGAAAACCCATAAATAGCCTGCAAAATGACCCATAAGTCAAATAAAACGATATATGTGAAGAAAAATTCTTGAACAATAAAACTCGTTCTTTTTGGATGCTTCGTGCTTGTCACTCAGTTGTATAGCACTGGCTACACTCCTTCGTTCCGCGCACAAATCATCTCAAAAATAACTTCCTTTTATCTGTTCATTTATTTTTCTCACTTACTTAGTCACCCATGGACGAATTGAAATATTGCTACAAGTATCCGCACTATGCCTTGACGGCCGACTGCGTGATATTCGGATTTGACGGGCGCGAGCTTAAGGTGCTTCTCGTGGAGCGCGGCATCGAGCCCTACAAAGGATGTGCGGCGCTGCCGGGAGGATTCATGAAGCCTGACGAAAGTCTGGAGGAATGTGCGCGGCGAGAGTTGGTCGAGGAGACCGGACTCGAGGGGGAACCCTTTATGGAGGAGGTGGGAACGTATAGCGCCCCGGGGCGCGACCCGCGCGAGCGAGTTGTGACCACCGCATTCATGGCGTTGGTGAGAAGTTCGGAGGTGAAGGGAGGCGACGATGCGGCCTCAGCGTCGTGGCACCCGATAGCCGACCTTCCACCTCTGGCGTTTGACCACGAGCGCATACTTGCCGACGCGCTGCGGCGTCTGCGCGAGCTGATTTACTTCCGTCCGGTGGGTCACGACCTGCTGCCGGAGAAATTTACCATGCCGCAGTTGCAGGGACTCTACGAGGCTATTTTAGGAGTGAAGTTCGACCGGAGGAATTTTGCCAAGAAGATGCTCCACGTAGGCATCATAGAAGAGACCGGCGAGAAGTCGGCGGTGTCGATGCGCCGCGCTGCCAATCTCTATCGCTTCAGGCTCGAAAGCTACGAGGCGATGAAAGACCGCGGGGAGTGGAAGATGGAATTCTGACACGCGGGCGGGGCGTAGGTCAATGCTTGGGCATTCCTGCGGCCATGCGTGAGAGGGTGCGACGGAAGAAGATGCTGAAAGCCACGGCGGCCACGAGCAGGGCGATGTTGAAGCTGTAGTAGACGCCCGCGTTGCCGAGGTCGCAGCCCACGGCGAGCAGCAGCATCGAGGGGACACCCACGCAGAGGTAGCTCCCGAGAGCCACCCACAGCAGAGGGCGCACCACCGACGTGCCGCGCAGGGCGTTGGCAAACGTCAGCTGAATGCTGTCGCAATACTGATAGAGGATGAGGGGGAACACCAGCGGGAGGGCGCCGATGATGACGGCCTCGTCGGGGGTGAAGAAATGGACGAGCGTGCGGAACGACAGATAGTAGACGCACGAAAAGATGGTGGCGAGCACCAGATTGATGTGAAGTCCGGCGGAGCTGATGCGTCGCATGGCCTCGAAATTGGATGTGCCCGCAAAGTTGGCCACACGCACCGAGATGGCTACGCCCATGCCGATGTAGGTCATGAACGCGAGCTGCGAGATGGTGTTGACCACCTGGAACGAGGCAAGCTGAATGGTGCCGAACCATCCGCACACCACGCCGCCGAAACTCCAGAGGAAACATTCGATGCCCGACTGAAGCATGACGGGATAGGACGTGAGCCACACCTCGCGCTCAACCTCGCGGCGCTTCCCGTCGCTGCGGGCGATGCGCCACCCTTCGACAAACTCACGGCGGCGCGCCGAAAAGCGGTAGACCGCCATCATGGCAAGCGCGCCGACGATGCGGGCGGTCAGTGTGCTGATGCCGGCGCCGAGCAGGCCGAGGCGTGGGAAACCGAGTTCGCCCCCGATGAGGAGCCAGTTGCCCAGCACGTTGAGCGAATTGGCCCCGACGATAATCCACATAGGCGTAGAGGTATCGGTGCAGCCGTTCGAGGTCTGTTGCAAGGCATTGAAGAGGGCCGAGGGCACCAGAGTGGCGAGCATCACGAGATAGTAGGGACGCACGAGCGGGAGCAGTTCGTCGGGTTGGCCGAGGCGGTCGAGGAAAAAGTAGAGACCGCCGAGTATGGCCGTGAAGAGGAGCGAGACAGCGATGTTGACCCTCACGCCGGCACGCATGTAGGCGCCGACGCCGTGGTTGTCACGCCGTCCGTAGAGCCGCCCGACGAGGGGCGTGATGCCTCCGGCGAGCCCGACGAGCATCACCGTGGCGAGGATGAAAATTGAGTTGACGAAAGCAGCCGCGCCAAGTTCGCGCGTGCCGTAGCGCCCCACCATCAGTGTGTCGGCGAAGGCCACCATGACGATGCCCATGTTGGTGATGATGACGGGGAGGCCGAGGCGTATGAGGTCGGTGTATTCGCGGCGGTAGCGAGAGAGGGAGTGTGTCATAAATCATATGTGGCCGACACAGAGAAAAGAATTGATGAGGTGAGCGATTTCACCGTTTGGTCGGCCTTGATGGAATAATAGTCTGAAGGATGGAGAGTGAATTTGTAGGACGAGAGTTCCCAGCCGGCGTTGGCGTTGCAGCGGAAGCGGTCGCTGAGACGGAGCGCACCTCCGAAGCCGATGCGGCCTGTCGGCGTGCCTCCTGACGCAGTCATGGCGTCGCCGACGGTGTTGAGCCCGAAGTTGACGCGGTAGCCGGCCGTGGCTTCGACGTTGAGGGTGAAGCAGCGGCTGAGAGTGAAGGCCATGTAGGGGCCGACGCCGAAATTGATGGAGGAAAGATTTTTGACGTAGGTCTCGCTCACCCCGGATTTCACCACGAGAGGCATCGAAAGGAGTCCCGTCTCCACGGCAAGCCCCCAGTTGTCGCCGATGGCGAGGCCCCCGCGCACCGTTACGGAAAGAGCCGGGAGGCGCGAAATGCGGTCGGGACCGCAGTCGATGCGGCCGAGCGGCAGGAGCAGACCTGTGGAGAGCTGTAGGTAGGAGAGATTGAGGTTTTCGGTGAGCGGAGGCTCGGAGAGTTGCAACCCGCGGTCGCCGAAAATTCTGTCGCCAATCCAATACCCGATTTCGGTTGAAAGTATGCCGAGTCCGGCGCCGGCCACGACATCAGTGGGGTAGTGGTGGCCGTCGAGCACTCTCTCGGCAGCCACAGCCGACGCGAGAGCGAAAGCCCCGAGGGCGTAGAGCGGCGAGCGTGGCGCGAGTTCGTGGGCGGTCATCGTGGCGCCCATAAAAGCGATGGCCGTGTGGCCCGACGGAAAAGAACGTTTGTCGCTGCCGTCGGGGCGAAGGCTACTGACGGAATGTTTGAGACCCTCGACCGAGGCAACCATTATGGCCGCCGACAGCCCCTGCGACACCGCCATGCGTCCCCACGAACTGCGCGTAGGGCTGCCGAAGGCTTTCATCACCCACGGGAGCGCCACGGGGGCAAATCTGATGTAGCCCATGCCGCGGTCGGGGCCGGCCGCAGTCTCCGTCACGCCAAAACCGTGGGGGTAAGCCCCGCGCGCCACAGCCGACGTGGCCGTGGCGAAAGCCGCCCCCGCAGCGGGCACCCACACGTCGTAGCTGCGTGCGTGAGCGCGCCTCGCCGAGTCAGCGGGCTCGGCGGAGTCGGCAGGCCGTGCCGAGGCGAGGCCGACGGTAAGCATCATTATGGTGAGGCATAGCAGGATGCGTTGCATAGCTGTCAGATTATGAGACGAATGAGTGTATGTGATGAGTGGCGTCTTCAGGAGTGTTGATACTCCGAGGGAGATTGTCCGGTGAGATGCTTGAAGTACTTTCCAAACGCCGACTGCGACGGAAAGTTCAGAGCATTAGCCACTTGTTGAATGTTCATGCCCGAAAAACGCAGCAGATTTTTGGCTTCGAGCAGCACGAAATTGTTGATGACATCGCCGGCGGTGTGGCCTGTCTGCGCCTTGATGATGAGCGAGAGGTATTTGGGCGTGATGCAAAGGCGCGAGGCGTAGAAGCTCACCGACCGCTCCGTCTGGAAATTCTGTCGCACGAGTTGCATGAAGTCGCGGACGTAGTTCGAACGGCGCGAGAGCCGGGCGTCGGTGTCGCGGGCATTGTCTTTCTCGGCCTCGCCGTAGAGGCGGCTCACCTTCTGCATGCCCTGGTAGAGGAGCGACGCGATGGTGGAGCGGGCGATGGAGCGGGCGTAGACGGTCTCGTCGTTGACGTGGCGATTGACCGTGAGGAGTTCGAGCAAGCGCGTCATCATGTCGAGTTCGCCCGGCTCGAGACGTATGGCAGGGTCGGCCTCGGGCGAAATCTGGCGGTTGGGCAACTGACCGAGCACGTTGAGGTCGATATTGATGTTGCGTAGGAAAGGCGGGGCAAGGAAAAGCATGTAACAGTCGATAGGCCCGTCAGACAGAACTTTCGACTCGACAATCGACCCCGGCATTAAAATCACGAGCGATGAAGAAGCCACGTGGCAGCCGACGAGATTGATTTCGATGTCGGAGCAACCTTCGCGGGAAATCACCCACATCATGCCCTCCACCTTCATCGGCCCGCGCAATAACTTTCGGAGAGTCTCGGGCGAACGCGACTCACTCTTGAAGTGCAGCAAGACGAAGTCGTCGGCTTGCCTCGTAGCGTCAGAGGCAAACTCCCCGAGGGTCGAGATGGTAGGCAAATCGAGTATAGCGTTCATAGACTAAATATAGAATTGATGCAAAGATACTATTTTTCCGCCGAAAAAACATCACATCCCGACAGAAAACGCACCGAAAGTCTAATGAAGCCATTCTTTGTCATGCAGGAAAGCTATCATCGAAAAGTATTCGCCGGCCTGAGGGGTGGTCGGGTCGAGATGCCGCGCCACTTCGGCCGGATACTCTTCGTCGGTCAGCTCTTCGAAGTATTCAATGAGTGCTTTACGGCTTCTGTTGAGCAGCGCGGAGTTCAGGTTTAAGATTCTTACCGACTCACTTCCGAGGGCATGCCGTAGCCATAATCGGGAGTCTCGACTTTGCCGTCGTCTGTGATGAGTCGCAGCGATTGAGTGGGGAGGCTGTTGATGACGTGTGGCGAGTGGGTGGTGATGATGAATTGGATGTTCGGGAAAGTGCGCGTGAGTGCCCCGGCAATCTCACTTTGCCATTGAGGGTGAAGGTGGAGGTCGATTTCGTCGATGAGCACGATGCCCGTGCCGAGCAGCGGGTCGCTCTCGGGATTGGCAAGCGAAAGGCGGTGACAGAGGTCGCCGATGAGGGCGAGATAGATTTTCTCACCGTCGGAAAGTTGTTCGGCATTCAGCCGTTGCCCCTCTTTTTCGAGAATCATACCGAGAGGGTGGCGCTCGATGTAGATGTTGCGATATCCGGGCATGAACGTCTGCATGGCTTGGCGGAAGGCCTTGAGACCGGGGTGTTCGGTGCGTAGGCCAGTGCGCGCCGTCTGCTGGTTTTCCCAATCCTCGCAAGCCCGAAACCACGTGAAGAAGCTTCGGAAATTGGCGGCGCCGTCGAGACATTTCTCATAAGCGTCAAACAGAGTGTAGTCTTTACGATAGGTTTTGAGAGGAATGTCGATTACCGCGCGCTTCACGCCGTAGAAAGCAAACACCGGAAGCCCTGTGACGGCTCCCGACGCAAGCCCCTCGCGCGTCTGCGCCACGTATTCGCGTATGGTAGGGATGTCAAACGAAAATTCTTTGAGAAGTCCCGGCTTGGCCTTGTTAGGGATGCAGGCGGTGCCTCCGAAAATTTCGGCCTCCACGCACCCGTTGACGGCCCGGTTGTTGACGTGCAAGGGGGGAATGTATTGCCCCACTCCGTTCTCGTTGCGAAGACGCGCTATTATCCAACTGAGGACAATCGACACTGCCGAAAGCACAGACGATTTGCCTGAGCCGTTTTTTCCGCTCAGGACAGTCATCGATGGCTCTAAAGTTATGAGGCAGTCAGAAAATTTCTTGTAATTGACCAACCTCACACTTGCTACTCTGGCATCTTTCCGAGGCATTGTTACTTGTGATTTAAGTAAGTGAGAAAATAAATGAACAGATAAACGAACGAGTTTTATTGTTCAAGAATTTTTCTACACATATATCGTTTTATTTTTAGAACTTGCTTAATTGTAGAATTGATGCAAAGATACTATTTTTCCGCCGAAAAAACATCACATCCCGACAGAAAAATCGACAGACCGGTTGAATAGAGTCAGAGAAATGCCATGTGCGACAGTGAAACTTTTTTGAGGGATTTAAGAATTTTTCACGACTGCGCGCGCAGATTGAGCGAGATTTTTCTTAATTTTGCGGTCAGACCGCGCGCCTGCGGGCCGCGGCCGACTGACTTCACCGTTCCACCTTCAAAGCCAAAATAGATTATGTCACAGATACAATGCGTTGGCATCCTGACATCGGGAGGCGATGCTCCCGGCATGAATGCCGCCATCCGCGCCGTGACCCGCGCCGCCATCTACGGCGGCCTGCGTGTCAAGGGCATCTACCGCGGTTATCGCGGTCTCATCACCGATGAAATCGTAGAATTCAAGACCCAGAACGTCAGCAACATTATTCAGGCCGGCGGCACCATCCTCAAGACTGCCCGCTGCAAGGAGTTTACCACTCCCGAGGGGCGCCAGCTTGCCTACGACAATCTGAAGCGCCACGAGATTGACGCTCTGGTGGTGATAGGCGGCGACGGCTCGCTGACCGGCGCGCGCATCTTTGCCAACGAGTTTAATTTCCCCATCATCGGTCTGCCCGGCACCATCGACAACGACCTCTACGGCACCGACTCGACCATCGGCTACGACACTGCGCTCAACACCATCATGGAGTGCGTCGACAAAATCCGCGACACGGCCACCTCGCACGAGCGTCTATTCTTCATCGAAGTGATGGGGCGCGACGCCGGCTTCCTCGCCCTCAACGGTGCGATTGCTTCGGGAGCCGAGGCCGCGATTATCCCTGAAATCTCTACCGAGGTCGACCAGTTGGCCGAGCTCATCGACCACGGCTTCCGCAAGAGCAAGAACTCGTCGATAGTGCTCGTGGCCGAAAGCCCCGTCACCGGCGGTGCGCTCGGCATGGCCGAACGTGTCAAGAACGAATACCCCGGCTACGACGTGCGCGTCTCGATTCTCGGCCACCTGCAGCGCGGCGGTTCGCCCACGGCCTGCGACCGCATCCTTGCCTCGCGCATGGGCGCGGCTGCCATTGACGCCCTCCTCGAAGACCAGCGTAACGTCATGATTGGCATCCGCAACGACGAAATCACTTATGTGCCCTTCTCGAAGGCCATCAAAAACGACAAGCCCATAAAGCGCGACCTGCTCGATGTGTTGCGACGCCTCTCCATCTGATGCTCGAAATAGCTGACGTTTCAAAATCATACGGCTCCCTGCACGTGCTCACCGACGTCTCTCTCCGGATTGACGACGGTGAGTTTGTGTCAATTGTCGGCCCATCGGGCGCGGGAAAAACAACTCTCCTCAACATCATCGGTTCGCTCGAACGGCCCGACTCGGGACGCATCCTCTTCGACTCGACCGACATCGTGGGACTTTCCGACAGAAAGCTGGCCGAGTTTCGCAACCGCCGCCTCGGATTTGTGTTTCAGTTCCATCAGCTGCTGCCCGAGTTTACGCTTGCCGAAAACGTGGCTCTCCCCGCCATGATAGCCGGAAAGAGCCGCCGTGCGGCCATGGCGCGTGCCTCCGAATTGCTCGGTAGCCTCGGCCTCAGCGAGCGTCTCGACCATCGGCCCGACCAGGTGTCGGGAGGTGAGCGCCAGCGTGCCGCCGTGGCGCGTGCGCTCGTCAACGACCCCGCCTGCATCCTTGCCGACGAGCCTTCGGGCAGCCTCGACAGCCACAACCGCGAGGAGCTTTACGCCCTCTTCTCTTCGCTGCGCGAGCAGACAGGCAAAACCCTCATAGTAGTAACCCACGACGAGAGCCTGGCCGGGGTCTCCGACCGCATCATCCGTATGCGCGACGGCCGCATCGTCTGTTAGCCCCCCACCCAATCGCCGTGAAAGGAGTTTTGCGATTTCTGACGCTTCTCTCGGTCTGCCTCCTCCTGGCCGCTTGCCGCCCCGAGGGTGTCGACGGTCCCGTCAGCTACACCTTTTCGCGCATCGTCAGCTTTCTGGGCAACGATGAGGCGGGACGGGCTATGCTTGAGTTTGTGCCCCAAGGCGGGGGCGACGCGGTGAGGCTTTCGGCCACGTCGGGGCTTGACACCGGCGACCGCGAACTGCCCGTGAGGATGCTCATCCGCTACACCAACGACACCAACGAGGCCGACGCTTCCGGCCCGGTGACACTGCTCTATGCCGCCGCCGTCACGCAGGGCGAGGTAATCCTCGAATGGAGCGACCGCATCGACCGCCAGCTCCCCGCTCCGGTCTACCTCTACTCGGTGGCTCCGGCCGGCGAATACATCGACCTCCGCATCGGCTTGCAATACACCAAGGTCAAGCGCACTTTCGGACTGGCAGTCGTCCCCGGCACGCTCGACTCCGAGGTGCCCGTGCTTTGCCTCGTCAACAACTTCGACAAAGAGCCGGCGCCGAGTTTCGACCGCACCTACTATTGCTCCTTCTCGCTGCGTCCGCTGCTCGAAGCGCGCCCCGACTTGACGAAAGTCATCTTCCGTCTCGACAACAGCAATCTGCCCGACGACGAGTTTGAGCTGACACTCGCGCGCTGAGCGGGCGGCACACGGCGGCGCTTGGTGTGCCAATGGTTAAAAAAGTATTAATGATGAAAATTACACGTTTTTTTTAGTAATTTTGCATCACAGCGTCAGCATAGCGGCGCGCCTGTAGCTATTCCGTCACGACGGCTCGTGTGGCTACGGATGCCTGCATGATGTCGCCGGGGCGCCCGTGGCGGCGCCGCGTCGGGCTTTGTCGCAGACATATCCCCCGACGGCTGAAGATAACACCCCAAGTGGCTCTCCTGAGCCGCTTTTAAGTAAAGTTTTAGACAATGGCAACAATCAAAGGAGCAGTCGACATCGACGTCGAGCGTTGCAAAGGATGCGACCTGTGCGTCATAGCTTGTCCCTGCGACGTGCTTCAACTACAACCGAAGGAGGTCAACGACCGTGGCTATCACTACGTCAACGACCTCAATCCCGATGCCTGCATCGGGTGTGCCGCCTGTGCCACCGTCTGTCCCGACGGCTGCATCACGGTCTATCGCCTTGTAGAAAAGTAAACTCCCCCCGACGTCAATCCTCCCAACCTCTCTCCAACAGGACATTAAGAAATGCAAAACGAAGAAATATGCCTCATGAAGGGCAACGAGGCCATAGCCCACGCAGCAGTGCGCTACGGTGTCGACGGCTACTTCGGCTACCCCATCACCCCGCAAAGCGAAATCCTTGAAACGCTCGAAGCGCTCATGCCCTGGCAGACCACCGGCATGGTGGTGCTTCAGGCCGAAAGCGAGGTGGCGGCTATCAATATGGTCTACGGCGGCGCCTCTACCGGCAAAGCCGTCATGACCTCGTCGTCAAGTCCCGGTGTCAGTCTCAAGCAGGAAGGCATCTCCTACATCGCCGCAGGCGAACTTCCCGCGCTCATCATCAACTGTATGCGCGGCGGCCCCGGTCTCGGCACCATCCAGCCCTCGCAGGCCGACTACTTTCAGGCCGTCAAAGGGGGCGGCCACGGCGACTACCGCCTCATTGTGCTCGCGCCCGCTTCCGTGCAGGAGATGGCCGACTTCGTCGGACTCGGTTTCGACCTCGCGTTCAAGTATCGCAACCCCGTGATGATGCTCGCCGACGGCGTCGTAGGGCAGATGATGGAAAAAGTGGTGCTTCCCCCCGCACGTCCGCGCCGCACCGACGCCGAGATTGCCGAGCAATGCCCCTGGGCCGTCACAGGCCGTCGCAAGGGCGAGGCGCCCCATGTCATGACCACCCTTGAGCTCGACCCGCAGAAGATGGAGCTCAACAACCTCCGCCTTCAGCAGACCTATCGTCGCATCGCCGAAAACGAAGTGCGCTTCGAAGAGTTCATGACCGACGATGCCGAATGGCTCGTCGTGGCCTTCGGCTGTGTGGCCCGCATCTGTCAGAAAGCCATCGAGGAGGCCCGCGCCAATGGCGTGAAGGTAGGCCTTCTGCGCCCCATCACCCTCTGGCCCTTCCCCGAAAAAGAAATTGCCCGCCTCAGCCGTCAGGTCAAAGGCATACTCGTGGTCGAGCTCAACGCCGGCCAGATGATTGAAGACGTGCGCCTCAGTCTCGACGAGCGTGTCCCCGTGCGCCACTTCGGCCGCACCGGCGGCATCGTCATGGACCCCGACGAAGTCTCCGTTGCCCTCACCTCTCTCATCAACGAAATCAATCTCTAACCCTCGCACTATGACTCCCGAACAACTCGCAAAGATTAAGGCCGAAGGCACCGTCGTGGCGGCAAAACCGCGTCTGCTCAACGACAACACGATGCACTACTGCCCCGGCTGCTCGCATGGCGTGGTCCACAAACTCGTGGCCGAGGTCATAGACGAGATGGACGCCGAAAACATCGCCATCGGCATTGCCCCCGTGGGCTGCGCCGTAATGGCTTACAACTATATCGACGTCGACTGGATAGAGGCCGCCCACGGTCGCGCGCCCGCCGTGGCCACTGCCGTCAAGCGCCTCAACCCCTCGCGTCTGGTGTTCACCTATCAGGGCGACGGCGACCTCGCCGCCATCGGCACCGCCGAAACCCTCCATGCCGCCAACCGTGGCGAAAACATCGCCATCATCTTCATCAACAACGGCATCTACGGCATGACCGGCGGACAGATGGCCCCGACCACGCTCGAAGGAATGGTGACTGCCACGACCCCCTACGGTCGCGACGTCGAGCTTAACGGATATCCCCTCAACATCACCCCTCTGCTCGCTCAGCTCCCCGGCACTGCCTACGTCACCCGCCAGAGCGTCGACACAGCAGCCGCCGTGCGCAAAGCAAAGAAAGCCATACGAAAAGCTTTCGAAAACTCGCTCAAAGGCCTCGGCACTTCCGTGGTCGAAGTGGTGTCAACATGCTCGTCAGGTTGGAAACTCTCTCCCGCCAAGTCAAACGAGTGGATGCGCGAAAACATGCTCACTCTCTACCCCCTCGGCGACCTCAAGGATGCCGCCAAAGACCTCCCCAAAAACAAATGAAAGAAGAAATCATCATAGCAGGCTTCGGCGGTCAAGGCGTGCTCTCCATGGGCAAAATCCTCGCCTATGCCGGACTCATGGACAACCTCGAAGTCACCTGGATGCCCTCCTACGGCCCCGAGCAGCGTGGCGGAACGGCCAACGTCACCGTCATCCTCTCCGATGCCCCCATCTCCTCGCCCGTACTCCGCACCTACGACACCGCCGTGCTCCTCAACCAACAGAGTCTCGACAAATTTGAGAGCCGCATCAAGCCCGGAGGCACCCTCATCTACGACACTTATTCCATCCACCATCGCCCGACGCGCACCGACATCACCCTCGTGCCTGTCGACGCTATGGAAGCCACATTCGAACTCGGCAACTCCAAGGCCTACAACATGGTGCTCCTCGGCGCTCTCATCAAAGTGCGTCCCCTCGTCGGAGTCGAAGCCGTCATGCGCGGCCTCAAAAAGACCCTCCCCGAACGCCACCACCACCTCCTCCCCCTCAACAAAGAGGCCATCCTCAAAGGCATGACCCTCCCCAAAGAATAGGGCAGGGGTGTGCTCCCGGTTCTGAATATTTGATTTCCCGCTTTTCGCCCGCGGCATTGTCCGTGCGAGAAGCGGGAAATCTTTCGTCTCGCCAACACCCGATTTTCATTCTGTTGTAAGTAAGTGAGAAAAATAAATGAACAGATAAAAGGAAGTTGTTTTTGAGATGATTGGAGTGCGGAATGAAGGCGCATAGTGTGCTATGCAACTGAATGACAAACTTCAAGCATTCAAAAAGAACGAGTTTTATTGTTCAAGGAATTTTCTTCACATATATCGTTTTATTTTTAGAACTTACTTTAATAATAAAGACGGCTTTCACAGCGTTATTTATATCAGCAGACAATCGTCTGAAACTATGTCTGCCCTAAACAGAGAAATCCGATGAATAGAATATACATTTTGCTATGCATAGTCGCGCTGGGGGTGATGGTTGGCGGGTGCGGGGGGCCGAAGCTCGCCGTGGCCGACGACCAGATGGCCCGCGGCGAATACTTCGACGCGGCCAAGACCTATCGTAAAATCTACAATAAGCTGAAGCCGCGCGAACAGCGCAAGGAGCGTGCGGAAGTGGCTCGCAAGATGGCCGACTGTCACAGCCGTCTCGGTCAGGACGCCCGCGCCGCCGCGGCCTATCAGAACGCCCTGCGCTATGGCTATCCCGACTCGACCATTCTGCTCAATCTCGCTCAGTCGCTCCACGGGCAGGGGTCGTATGCGCAGGCCATCGAGGCTTACGAGCAGTTCATCGCCCGCTATCCCGACAAGGCCGCCGAGGCCGAGCGTCAGCTTGCCGGTGCCCGCAAGGCTGCCGAACTGCGTCGCAACAAGACGCGCCACGTCGTGCGCGAGGCCACCCTCTTCAATTCGCGCCGCTCTGACTTCTCGCCCATGTTCAACGGCCCCGACCAACTCTATTTCACCACCACCAACGAAAAGGTCAACGGCTCGGGACGCAGCGAAATCACCGGCATGAAACGCAGCGACATCTGGATGGCTAAAAAGAACGAAATGGGGCAGTGGCAACGCCCCGAGGCACTCGAGGGCGAACTCAACACTGAGTGGGACGAGGGCATCTGCTCGTTCACCCCCGACGGTGGCATGATGTATCTCACCCGCGCCCTGCGTGCCCCCGGCTCAAACACCGGCACTGAAATCTGGACCTCTACCCGCAGCGATGCCCAATGGAGCGCACCCGTCAAGTTTGAAATCATCCCCGACACTGTCTCGTCGTTCGGTCATCCCGCCGTCAGCCCCTCGGGAGAGTGGCTCTATTTCTCGTCAGACATGCCCGGACATGGCGGCAAAGACCTCTGGCGAATCAACCTGCGCGACCGCGTCGGCACGCTCGAAAACCTCGGCGACGCCATCAACACCTCCGGCGACGACGTGTTTCCCTACCTCCTCACCGACTCGATTCTCTACTTCGCTTCCGACGGTCACCCCGGCCTCGGCGGCCTCGACATCTTCCGCGCTACGCTCAGTCCCTCGGGCGGTTGGCTCGTGGAAAACATGGGTTCGCCCATCAACTCGGAGGGCGACGACTTCGGCATCACTTTCGCCTCGCCAGGCCGTGAGGAAGGCTACTTCAGCTCCAACCGAGGCGATGCCCGCGGCTACGACCACCTCTATTCGTTCCTGCTCCCCGACCTCAAAATCACAATCTCCGGCTGGGTGGTCGACAAAGACGACGAGCCGGTGCCCGGCGCTGTAATCCGCATCGTGGGGCGCGACGGCTCAAATCAGAAAGCCGTGGCCAAGGACGACGGCTCGTTCTCATTCCCCCTGCAACGCGGCGTCAGCTACGTCATGCTCGCCGGCGCGCGCGGCTATCTCAACGCCAAGCAGGAATTCACCTCCGACGCCGCCGAGGAGGATGCCGACTATGCGATTGACTTCGTGCTCGCCTCGGTCAGCAAACCCAACATCGTCGAAAACATCTTCTACGATTTCGACCGCGCCACCCTGCGCCCCGAATCCAAGGAGTCGCTCGACGAACTCGCCCAGATGCTCCGCGACAACCCCAACATCACCGTCGAAATGGCCTCGCACACCGACCGCTGGGGCTCCGACGAATACAACGCCGCCCTCTCGCTGCGCCGAGCAAAGAGCGTGGTCGACTATCTCATCTCCGCCGGCATTCCCGCCGCTCGTCTGCAAGCTCAGGGCTACGGCAAATCGAAGCCAAAAGTGGTCAGCAAACGCATCGCCAAAGAATACCCCCAGTTCCCCGAAGGCCAGGTGCTCGACGAAGCCTACATCCTCACCCTCTCCGAAGCCGACCAAGACGCCGCCGACCAAATCAACCGCCGCACCGAATTCCAAGTCCTCTCCACCGACTTCCAGATGTACTAATCCACCCTACGCTCGAATCTCGTCGTTTGCAATTGATAAGTGTGTATGATGAAAGTTGAATTAGAGAAAACGGCCGATGGGTCGCCCACGTTGTATCGGGAAGACCTCGATGAACACTACCATTCTGTCAAGGGCGCGTTGGCCGAGAGCAGTCACATCTACATCCGGTTGGGTTGGGAGAAGGCCAGCGCCCTCCGTAATCGCGTCGCTGTCTTTGAGGTGGGATTCGGTACGGGGCTCAATGCCCTGCTCACGGCGCGCGCGGCTCTCGAAAGGGGCGTCACTACCCTCTACCATTCGGTAGAACTTTATCCTCTTCCGAAGGAAACCATCGACGAGTTGCTCCCCTTTCACGAGGCGGACAATCGAGGCTTGTTTCGTGCGCTGCATGATGCGGCGTGGGATGAAGACACGGATGTAAATCCGTTTTTCACCCTAAGAAAGATTCGGGCAAGTCTCCTCACTATGGATTTGCGGCCCTCAACCTACGATGTGGTCTATTTCGATGCGTTTGCGCCCGAGAAGCAGCCCGAGATGTGGGATGAATCAATCTTCCGAAAAATTTACGAGGCCATGAAGCCGGGAGGCATACTCACCACCTATTGTGCGAAAGGCGCAATCCGACGAATGCTTCAAGACATCGGTTTTCAGACCGAGCGACTCCCCGGCCCCCCGAATGGCAAACGAGAAGTGCTCCGGGCCACGAAACTGCCGGAAGCACTCCAAAATCCCTGACTCAAAACCATTTCAACGAGCACTCCAGCCCCTCCCCGCAAAGCCGAAAGGGGAGAAGCGCACCCTTGACGGTATCCCCCATGCCGGCTATTGGTTAACGATGTGGCAGATTTTGCCGCGAGCAGTGTTTACATCAGGGCCCTTCACGGCATTTGTAAATGGAGGGCGGTTTTGTCGCACTGTCAGGGGCATCCACTTCAGGAAAAATGAGATGCTTCGACCGCGGAAGCTATTATCCGTAAAATTGGATTTTACAAATCTTTTTTCTATCTTTGCGGCTGAAAAGACGGCTTGTTTCGGGCCGTGGGGCCGCCGGAGTATCACGTTTCGCTTCCGACGGTCAAACTCTATGTCGTTCAACGATTTATCAATCTTATTATAAAATGTCTGAAAACCAAACAATGGTCGGTCTGACCGACTCGGAGGTAGCGAAGAGCCGGGAGCAACATGGCTCCAACCTCCTCACCCCGGCCGAAAAGCAATCGCTTTTCCAACGGTTTCTCGAAAAATTCGAAGACCCTCTGATTATCATTCTCCTTGTGGCCGGTGTGCTCTCGATTGGCATTTCGTGCTATGAGTACTTTGGTCTCGACGATGGCTTCGGCGTGTTCTTCGAACCGCTCGGCATCTTTATCGCCATCCTACTCGCTACGGGTCTCGCTTTCTATTTCGAGCTGAAGGCCGACAAAGAGTTTGCCCTGCTCAATCAGGTGAACGATGACGAACCTGTCACCGTGATTCGCAACGGCAGTGTCACTCAGGTGCCCAAGAAGGACATCGTCGTAGGCGACATCGTCATTCTCAATACCGGCGACGAAGTGCCTGCCGACGGCAAGCTCATCGAGGCTGTTTCGCTCAATATCGACGAGTCGACCCTCACCGGCGAACCGATTGCCCACAAGACCATCGTGGAAGCCGAGTTCGACCCCGACGCTACTTTCCCCTCCGATTACGCCATGCGCGGCACCAAGGTGATGGAAGGCCACGGAGTGATGGAGGTGTTTGCCGTAGGCGATGCCACCGAGAACGGCAAGGTGTTTGAAGCTGCGCAGATTGACGACTCCGTCAAGACCCCCCTCAACGAGCAGCTCGACGGTCTGGGCGACCTCATCACCAAAGTGAGCTACGCCATCGCCGCCCTCATCGTGGTGGGCCGCGTCATCATGTATTTCGTCAACGCCGATTTCGAGTGGATACACTTCATCGGCTATCTGCTCAACACGCTTATGATAGCCGTGACGCTCGTCGTTGTGGCCGTGCCCGAAGGTCTGCCTATGGCCGTGACCCTCTCGCTGGCCTACTCGATGCGCCGCATGCTCAAGACCAACAACCTCGTGCGCAAGATGCACGCTTGCGAGACCATGGGTGCGACTACAGTGATTTGCACCGATAAGACCGGCACCCTGACGCAGAATCAGATGCAGGTGGCCGATACCCGCTTCTACGGCAATCCTCCCATGGACGTGGTCTACGAAGGCATCGCCGTCAACTCAACCGCCCAGCTCGACCTCTCGGCCGACAAGCCCGCGGTGCTGGGCAACCCCACCGAGGGTGCGCTCCTGCTCTGGCTCAAGGAAAAGGGCGTAGACTATGCTCCGCTGCGCGAGAAGGCACAGCTCGTCGAAGAACTTCCCTTCTCGACCGAGCGCAAGTACATGGCCTCGGTGGTAGTAGGCGCGTCGGGCAAGAAAATCCTTTACGTCAAGGGTGCGCCCGAGATTGTCTTCGGCATGTGTAAGGACACCGCCGGAGTGACCCGTGAGGAAATCGACGCCCAGTTGCTCGCCTATCAGAATCAGGCCATGCGTACGCTCGGCTTCGCCTACCAGATTGTAGAGGAGGGCGACAAGACCATAGCCGACAGCCGCTGCGTGGCCGAACGCCTGACGTTCCTCGGCATCACCGCCATCTCCGACCCCGTGCGTGCCGATGTGCCCGACGCCGTGGGCGAAGTGCTCAACGCCGGCATAGGAGTGAAGATTGTCACCGGAGACACCCCCGCCACAGCCAAGGAAATCGGTCGTCAGATTGGTCTCTGGAACGATGCCACCGACTCCGACCGCAACATCATCATAGGCACCGACTTCGCCGCCCTAAGCGACGAGCAGCTCCGCGAGCGCGTCGGCGACTTCAAAATCATTGCCCGCGCACGCCCCATGGATAAGAAACGTCTCGTCGAAGCCCTCCAGGCCCGCAACGAGGTGGTTGCCGTGACCGGCGACGGCACAAACGACGCTCCCGCCCTCAAGGCAGCCCACGTGGGTCTTTCGATGGGCGACGGCACCTCCGTGGCCAAAGAAGCTTCCGATATCACCATCGTCGACAACTCGTTTGCCTCCATCGGTCGCGCCGTAATGTGGGGACGTTCGCTCTACCAGAACATCCAGCGCTTCATCCTTTTCCAGATGACGGTCAACGTGGCCGCATGTCTCATCGTGCTCTTCGGCGCATTCATGGGCACCGAGTCGCCCCTCACCGTGACGCAGATGCTTTGGGTGAACCTCATCATGGACACCTTCGCGGCAATGGCGCTCGCCTCGCTGCCCCCCTCGGCAGCCGTGATGCACGAGAAGCCGCGTTCGCGCACGGCCTTCATCATCAATAAGCCCATGTGGCGCGCCATCATCGGCGTAGGCGGCCTCTTCTTCGTAGTGCTGCTCGGACTGCTCTGGTGGTTTGAAAGCCACGACGTCACCTCGCTCGCCACGATGTTCTCAGCCCCCGTCATGGGAGCTGTCCCCGGAGCCGACGGCGAGATGCAACCCTCGCTGACCCCCTACGAGCTCTCGCTATTCTTCACAATTTTCGTGTTCCTCCAGTTCTGGAACATGTTTAATGCCCGCGCATTTGAGACGGGACGCTCCGCCTTCCACCTCAAGGATTGCTCCGGCTTCATCACCATAGCCTTAGGCATCCTCATCGGTCAGATAGTCATCGTCACCATCGGCGGCGAATTCTTCAACGTCACCCCCCTGCGTCTGCAAGACTGGGTAATCATCATCGCATCCACCTCGCTCGTCCTCTGGTTTGGCGAACTCTTCCGCCTCTTCTCTAAGGAAAAGTAATCGCTTCCCCTGACAAATAGCCACTGATATTAAGGCCATCCCGACATCACCCTCGGGATGGCCTTAAATTTATATGCGACGTTTGTTGTAAAAGTCTGTCCCTCAAGTAGGGACGTAGGCACAGCGACAAGGAAAATGCGACAGGAACGGCTTGGGCGATACCGGGCGCTTTACCGCGAAAACCATCGGGACCATGTACGGACATGCCTTCGGCATGTTGGATAGGCCGGGCGCCTCACCGCGACAACCCCGCGTGTCAGGCGATAACAAATCGCAACGGGAAAATATCACCTAACGTGCTGTGCATTAGAAACGTGCCGAAGGCACGTCCGTACATGGTCGCGTATTTTTCCGCCCGTTTTCATCTTCTGACGTATTGAATGATGCGTCCACGCAGACCCTCGACTTCGAATTATCCCCGGTGGCCGTGGCAACGTCGCCGCGGACGCGCCATGGCGCGTCCCTACCTGCAAATCAGACGATTACAGCGCAATAATCCCTTCCATGCGATACGGTTCTTCCTCAATCCTCTGTTTGAACCGCATTGCGCCATGGGCGGTGGGGTTAGAGGTGGATTACGTCGAGCGAGGCGGGGCGGGCGTCGGTGATGGTGAGGCGGAGGATGGTGCGCTGTTTCTGCCATCCTTGATGACCGGCGGCGCCGGGATTGATGTGGAGGAGGTTGAGTTCGGGGTCGGGGATGACTTTGAGGATGTGGCTGTGGCCGTCGACCATGAGGCCGATGCGATTTTCGCGCAGGAGGGTTTTCATGCCGCGCGAATAGCGACCGGGGTAGCCGCCTATGTGGGTGAGGAGCACGCGGAGGCCGTCGACTTCGAAGATGAGGAGCTCGGGGCAGCGGCGCGCGGTCTCGCCATGGTCGATGTTGCCGCGCACGGCTCTCACCACCGGGGCTATTTCGGCCAGACGGTCGAGGATTTCGGCGTGTCCGATGTCGCCGGCATGCCAGATTTCATCACACCCGGCAAAGTGGCGCTCTATCGCGGGGTCGAGAAACGAATGTGTGTCAGAGAGGATACCTATGGTCATTTTCTGCGGATGAGACGGACGGAGTAAAGGAGAATGGTTGACGATTTGATGTAGGTGAGAGCTAAGCGTACGCGCCCTTCGGGGAGCGTGGCCCGCAGCGAGGTCGATGGCTGCGTCTCTATCCAACCGTGACCGTCGGCTGGGGGACAGATGAGTGTGCCGATGTCGTTGCCGTCGACGCTGAGGGTGCGCAGGCCGGTGGTCGACGTGGCGTTCGAATAGAAAATGCAGATGTCGTATTCGCCTGCCTCGGGGATATTGGCATAGAGAGTGAGGCGCGTGTTGTGGCGCGCGGCGAGCTCGATGTATTGCGCGGCGAGGTCGGGGCGCGTGATTTGTTTGGGCGGACGGCGGGGCGTTATGGCCTTTGCCGGAATGGTGATGACCGCGTCGGCCGACGAGGGCACGACACGAGCCGGAGCAGAGAAACCGCACATCCCGGGGATGGGCGAATTGGCCGTCACGGCCACGAAATGCACAGGTGACGGCGCGAGCACGCCGAAGGTTGAGCTTAGCGATGTCTCGTGTCCTGAGGTGAGTGTGTTCACGCCATCGATGTAGACGGAAAACACCGAGTCGGTCTTTGAGGCAATGTGGAGTTTGTCGGCCCGCAGACGGAATGTGGGGGTCGAGGGGAGACGATAGGGAGTGTCGATGACGTTGACCGGGCGTAAGGGCAACGGATTGCCGGCGAGGGTGATTTCAATGTGATGCTCGCCGGTGAGGTCGGGGGGGAGCGGGGCGTGGAGATTGTCGGCGGGACGACCGTCAATCATCATCGAGACAACGCGGTTTCCGGTGCCGGAGAGCGTGACGTTGAGCAGCGCGTCGCGATATCGCAAGCCGCGCAGCGAGTGAAAGCTCCCGATAGCTTCGGGCACGAAGGGTGAGAACGAGAGGCCGTCGCGCGACAGGGTGATTCCGAAAATGCCGCGCAACACGATTGCATTCCAGGGGCTTCCGGCACCTTCGCGCAGCCGGGCAATCCACGCCGCCGCAACGCTTTCGAGGAAAGGTCCGTCGCTGCCGAAACGTGCCGCCACCACAGCCTGAAGAGTCTGCGTCGAGGGGCTGAACACAGCCTCGCCTTCCGAGGGATAAAGCGAAGGAATGCCCGTCGGCGCGACGGGGCGTGACGTGGTGAGCCTGACAGCCATTTCGGGGGTAGCGATGCCGAGCAACGCGCACAGCAGGTTGCCATAATTGTCGGGAGCAGGCGACACGATGGGATAGGGTGTGCCGTAGAGCATGCTGCCGTAGGCCCCGAGCGCGGGCTGCCAGAAGGTGTCGTTGATTTTCGTGGAGAGCTCGCGGGCGGCGCGGTCATACTGCCGCGCTTCGTCGGCTTTTCCCAGAAGGGTGGCCGCGTCTCTGGCCACACACAGCGCCCCATACAGTTCGGCATTGACACCCAGCGCTTTCGACGTGAAACGATTTATGGGTTGCCATGACGCGGGATAGAACGCTTTCAGAGGCGTGAGGTAAGCAGCTTCGCCACGCAGGAGGCCGTCGCCGTCAAACGACAGAGCCGCCACTGACTTCAGCGAAGTGGCGACCACGTCATAGAGTTCGGCCACCCACGCCTCATCGCCTGTCAGCAACGCCACTTCCCACGCGGCCATAGCCCAGGCAAACGACGGTGCGACGAGCGGATAGCGGGGCATAGGGATTTTGCCGTCGGCCACCATGGCCGCAAGTTTCTCCTTGGCCTCTTCGGGGGCGAAAAACGCTTCGCTCAAAAACATGTCGAGCGGACTTCCCGACGAAGCCCCCGCCATCGCCCCTCGCCAAAGAGAGTTGCCCATAGCCATTTCCGAATCGTAGGTCGGCATGCCTGCAACAGCTTCGGTATCAACCGGCAAATACATCACCGAATCGACACGTATGGAGTCGGGCCATGCACTCACCTCCCCGCTTTCAAAGAAAGGGGGCGACGTCTCGGCGCGACGTGAGCAAGCGGCTGCGACGAGCGCCAGGATTATGGCCGGAATCAGGAGAATACGCATTGGGCAATACAATCGCGTGAGCAACTGCGGAAAAAACACAAAGAGCGATAAGAAAACCTTGACGCGCTTGGGGCGCTGCTTTCTTATCGCTCGTATAGCCTATGTATCAAATATAGATGGTGTTTATCTAACCGATAGTAATACAGCCTCCTTTCAATTGGATGTGTCGGGGGGAAGATTGCTTTGCGGGGATGAGAGAGGGCTGATTACTCTTCGTTAGCGCGGAGCTGCTGAACGTAGATAGCCTTCATCATCTTCTTGCGGTTGGTCACCGAGGGCTTCTGGAAAGCCTGACGAGAGCGGAGTTCGCGCACCACGCCGGTCTTTTCAAATTTACGCTTGAATTTCTTGAGAGCCTTCTCGATGTTCTCACCTTCTTTTACTTGTACGATGATCATTGCTGAATGGTTTGTGTTTTGGGGAATTGTTGAGTGTTGGTTTTTAGTAGCTTAGCGGCGGGGAACACATCCTCCGGACGCTTTGTGGCCACAAAATTACAATTTTTTTCTCACACGGCCAAACTTTTGGGCTAAAAAGTGATGCCGAGCGAAATCACGGCCTGATTTACGCCATGAATCGTGGTCTCAACCTTAGGCGACGGAAACGAAACGGAGTTGTAGAGATAGCTCAGCATCAGGTAGGACGAAAACTTCGACGAGTGGGCCAGCCGGAAGCCGAGGCCGGGGCGCAGGTAAAGCCCCGTCTGGTCGGCGCGCGAGTCGATGCGGTTGAGTCCGACGCCCACACGGATTTCGCCGAAGAGAAGCCGCGGCCGCGGACCGAACGACGACCGCAGCAACGCGAAAATGGGGTATGTGTTAGACGAATTGCTCATGTAGTTGTCAATGCCCGCGCCGATTGCCGCCACGTCGAGCCACGGCATCGAGACACCGAGGTAGGCGGCAATGTCGAGGGTCGACATATCGTCGCTCGACATGTCTATGCCCGACCCCACTTCGGCGCCCCACACGAAGCGCCCCTCGGCGTGAAGACGAGGTGCGGAAATCGAGGCAATCACGAGCAGCAGCGCCGCTACAACGAAGTGTTTCATTCCGTGAGGGGGTTCTTGTGATAGACGAGGTGAAGCGAGGCCCAGCGGTCCATGACGGTGACATCGGCCTGCGAAAGTCCGAGCGGCCGGGCGGCCTCGACAATGACCGGCACATCTTCCTCATAGAATCCGCTGAGAAACATCGAGGCTCCGTCGCTGAGGGTGGCTACGTAGGCCGCGAGGTCGGCCACGATGATATTTCGGTTGATGTTGGCCAGGAATACGTCGACATCCTTGACTGCGGCGAGTGCGGAGGCATCGCCGAGCACCACCGACGAGAGCGTCACTCCATTCAGCGCGGCGTTGGCCACGGCGTTTTCGTGGGCAAATGGGTCAATCTCCACGGCATCCACCTGCGCGGCGCCGAGCATCGAGGCGAGTATGGCGAGAATGCCGGTGCCGGTACCCATATCCATGACGTGGAGTCCGGCAAGAGGTGTCGAGAGCAGACGGCGCATCATGAGGGTGGTTGTGGCATGGTGGCCGGTGCCGAAGGCCATCTTGGGGTCGATAACAATGTCGTAGTAGGCTTCGGGGACATCGGTGTGGAATGTGGAGTGGATAGCCACACGCCCGTCAATCAGTATGGGGCGGAAATAGTTCTTCTCCCACTCGGCATTCCAGTCGCGCCCCTCGACCACGTTGTGTGACGTCTCGGCCTCGGCTCCGAGCATTTCGAGTATCGGAGCACACGCGGCGTCGAAGGCCGCGGCATCAAAGGCTTCGCGGCGCACGTAGGCCGTCAGCCCGGTTTCGTCAGGCACAAAACTTTCATAACCGGCCTCGGCGAGCGCAGCTGCCAGGAGGTCGGTGAGGGTCTCTGAACTCGGCTTAAGGTCGAGACGGGATTCTATGTAATCGTTCACTGCTTGAGTGGAGGAGAGAGCGTTTTATATGTGTGTGAATTAAGATTGACTCGGTGACGCCCGACGCAGCCCGGCTGCCGTCGCGGCGTGTCAGTGCTTGAAGAGACGGCGTGTCTGAAACACTTTCGCCCCTACCTTCCAGACCAGAAGAGCCATGTCGACATAGCTGAAAGTGGAGAGTATGCGCCCCACGACGGAGCGTGAGCTGCCCGGGCCGCCGTCGACAAACGTCTCGGCGTTCTGCTTGAGGCGCGAGGTATTGATTTCGATACGGGCCAGAGTGTAGGCGCGTTGATAGCGTATCTCGTCAAGCGTGTAGCCGGTCCAGTTTTCTTGCTTATGGGGCGGCAGTTTGCGCATCGGAGCCGTTTTGGCTCCGGCATCGTTGGCGGGCGAGGCTTTGGTATCGGTCATGACGAAATTGATAGTAAGAGTGACAGGCCGCTCAGAAACCGCTGAACAACAGACGGCTTACGGCACGGGCGATGGGATTGATGATGAGCTGACGGCGCAGAATGATGAGGGCCACTATCATGACCACGTAGACTCCGGCCATTACGGCGTAAGCACCGATGATGCCAATCTCGTCTGAAATGAGGTTGACCACGAGCAGCGAGATGAAGAAAAACATCAGACTGCCCAAAACGAATAGCGCAAAACCGAACACAGCAGTCGAGAAGAGCACGGTCAGCTTCTCCGACGCGGTGAGTCGCGCGTAGTCAATGTTGAGTTTGAAGGTATCTTTCGCCTCGGCCAAAAGAGATTTGAGCCGTTCGGAACTTTTTTCAGACATTCTAAACAGAGGTGTCGTTGGAGATGAAAATGAAAGATTGACCGCAGTCGCCGCGCGCCTTCTCCTCTATTCCGAAGAGAAGTCGTCGCGGCGCAGTGTGCGTGTGAGAGGGTCAGTCGTCAATCTGAGTGGTGAGCTGCTCGACGAGGGCGTCGATTTCGCTGTCAGAGCAGAGGATGCCTTTTTTGCGAAGCATCGCAGCCACGCGGGCACGCAGGTCTTCACCCTTTTCGGGAGCGAAGAGCAGCGAGGCGCCGGCGCCTACAATGGCTCCGCCTATGAAAGCGTAGAGGAGTGCAACGTTTGATGACATAGTTTCCGGGGAATTGTCGCCGATTCGCCGACGCCGGGGGCAGCATCGGGCGCGAGGTGGCGAGATGGGTAGTGAGGGGGATGAAAACTGTGAGTTGAGGCCTGCGGCCGCACGGGGCGCACGCCTCAGCCGGCCGCCGGGTCGGCAGATGCACGATGGCGTCCGCCGTAGCACTCCCTCCTGAGGAGAGAGAGTGCCGCGCGGGCGCATAGTGTGTCGTGTCGCCTTCGGGCCGACTCTCGCGTCGGCTCGGATTATTTCTCGAGTTCTTCGGCGATTTCGTCAGCGAGTTCCTCCATCTTGCTCTTCTGGAGTTTCACGCCCTTGCTTTCAAGGAATTTGATGATTTGACGACGGGTGTCTTCGCCCTTGGCGGGAGCCATGAGGAGACCTACGGTTGCGCCGGCTACAGCGCCGCCGATGACTGCGAGAAGGATATTGAGAGCTTTCATAATTCGTTAAATGGTTTTATTGTTATTGAAAATTGAGTTCTTACTATTACCGCGACCTTCGTCTGTCAAAACGACAACGGAGGCCGGGGAGAGAGAGGGAGGAGCAGAGTGGTCGTGGCTGCCCGACTCGCGGCGACTACTTGTCTTGCACGAGCGACACCATGATTTCCTTGCTGTCGGCGCCTTCAGAAAACACGATTTTGCCTTCGCGCGCCAGCCAGCCGAGAGCTGCGTAAAGCTCACGGTCGTTTTTCAATTTTGCGTCTTTCTTGAGCTGTTTGGTGTCCATCGAGACGGCGGCGTCGAGCACCTGCCACACTGCGCCGGCATTCTTGCCGATAATGTCTGCATTCATAATTTATGAGCTTTAATTGGTTAACGTAAGACCCGGAAATTTGTTTACTTCTTGCCCGAACTTTTCGCGAGGCATTTCCGACTTACTTATGTAGGGATTGTCTTATAAACGATTGAATGCGCAGTCGTCGACTCCGCAAGCGCAAATATACGCTTTTTTGTTCAATCTATCTACATTTATTACAAAGAAAAATCAAAAAAGTTTTTAAAAGTCTCAAAAATCCCGTCCATACCCCTCTATTTCACACTGATTTCGGTAGAAAAAAAGACCACACCCCGCCGGCGAGCCCTTTCGGCTCGACAGCGGGGGTGTGTTTATGAGGTCAGGCGTGCCCGGAGGCGCGCCGTGCGGTCAGGCAGTCGGTCAGGCGAAGCGGGCCCAGTCGACGTTGCGCATGTCGCCCGACTTGAGGAATTCGGTGTGGAATGCGAGCGAAGCCTCGAGCGTGTGGGGCGTCTGGCCGCCGCGGGTGCTCAGCTTGAGATAGTCGCGGAGGATGGGGCGGTAGATGGGATGCGCGCAGTTTTCGATTATGACGTGGGCGCGTTCCACGGGGTCGAGACCGCGGAGGTCGGCAATGCCCTGGTCGGTGACGATGACGTCGACGGAGTGCTCGGTGTGGTCGACGTGCGACACCATGGGCACGATGTTTGAAATCTTGCCTTCCTTGGTGATGGAGGGGCAGGAGAAAATCGAGACGTAGGCGTTGCGGGTGAAGTCGCCCGAACCGCCGATGCCGTTCATCATGCGCGTGCCGGTGACGTGGGTCGAGTTGATGTTGCCGAAGATGTCGGCTTCGAGGGCGGTGTTCATGGCAATGACACCGAGTCGGCGAATCACCTCAGGGCTGTTGGAGATTTCCGAAGGACGGAGCACGAGGTGCTGCTTGAAGAAGTCGATGTTTGAAATCACTTCATCCTCGACTTCGTTGCTGACGGTGAGCGAGCAGGTGGAGCCGAATTTGCAACGGCCCTGTTTCATGAGCTCGATGACGGCGTCCTGAATCACCTCGGTATACATTTCGAAGGGAGGGATTTCCTTGGCGTCGGCCAGACCGTAGAGCACTGCGTTGGCCACGTTGCCCACGCCCGACTGGAGGGGGAGGAACGACTTGGGCAGGCGGCCGGCACGAAGCTCGTTGATGAGGAACGTGCAGACATTCGCACCAATCTGCTTGGTGGTGTCGTCGAGGGGGGTAAAGGGCTTCACGCCTTCATAGTTGTCGCTCTTTACGATGCCGACAATCTTCGAGGGGTCGATTTTGAGCACGGGCGAACCGATGCGGTCGGAAGCCTTGAAGATGGGAATTTCGCCGCGGTTGGGGGGATCGAGGGGCAGATAGATGTCGTGTAGACCGTAGAGGGCGTGGCGCAGCTTCTCGTTGAGCTCGATGACGATGCGCTTGGCCATCTTGGCAATGGTGGCCACGTTGCCTACGCCGGTGCCGACAACGGCGGTGCCGTCGGGCTGGATGTCAGACACTTCGATGATGGCGAGGTCGAGGTCGCCGAAGAAGCCGTAGCGCAGCTTCTGGGCCGCCTCCGAGAGATGGAGGTCGAAGTAGTGGGCGTCGTGCGAGTTGATGCGCTTGCGCAGGTCGGGGTGATTCTGATAGGGGGTGCGCTTGCCTATGGCGTTGGCGCGCGCCAGCACACCGTCGCAGAGGTCGGAGGTAGACGCTCCGGTGATGATGTTTATTTTAAAGGGTTTGCCCTCTTCGTGAAGGCGTTCGGCTTTCTTGGCAATGGCCTGTGTCACCACTTTGGGCGAACCGGGCGCGGTAAATCCGGAGAAACCGCAGTTGGCTCCGTCGTAAAAGAGATCGGCGGCTTCCTCGGGGGTAAGGATGGGAAAACTCATGATCGAGAATGTCAGATTGTGAAGTATTCGTGGGTGTGTTTTGAAGTTTTTCGTGTCTTGGTATGTGTGGCTTAGAGGCCGGCAGGTGTCAGAGCCAATCGGGGCGCTTGAGCACCTCGGCGTCCATCACGGCGCGACGCCAACGTTCGAAATGCGCGGCGCGTGCGGCTTCGGCGGCGCGCTCTGCCTCGGCGTAGTCAGCCTCGGCGGTCGATGTCTCCGAAGTGGCCCTGACGCCCTCTTCGGGGAGGGGCGGACACTTCTCGTCGTGCTGCCGGTGGGGCAGCGACGGAGCGTCGGGTTGAGCGTCGGCAAGGGGGCGTGCGCTCTTCCGGCTGTTCGACTTTCCGCCTCCGAGGTTAATCTGAAGCACAAATTCGCTACGAAGCGACCGTTTTATTTCGTTCATTGCGCGAAATTTTGTAATTTTGCGCAAAATTACAAAATTTGTGCGACTATTCAAAGAAGCTGACCCTCATTTTTCGTCGCTTACGTCCGAAAAAGTCGCTTAGCACTCTCACCTATTCTGATGAACTCTCCAAAATTATATATCGAGACCTACGGCTGCCAGATGAATGTGGCCGACAGTGAAGTGGTGGCCTCGGTGATGCAGACCGTCGGCTACGACGTGACCGACGACATCGACCGGGCCGATGCCGTGCTGCTCAACACCTGCTCCATCCGCGACAACGCCGAACAGAAAATCATTTCCCGACTCAGCGCCCTCAACGCCATGCGCCGCAAGCGCAGCCGCGACCTGCCCCGCCTCATCATCGGCGTAATCGGCTGTATGGCCGAGCGCGTCAAGGAAGACCTCGTCAGCAACCACGGCGTCGACCTCGTGGCCGGTCCCGACTCCTACCTCGACCTCCCCAACCTCTTCGCCTCTGTCGAGGCCGGCGAGAAGGCTGTCAACGTAGAGCTGAGCACCACCGAGACCTATCGCGACATCATCCCCAAACGTCTCGGCCCCAACAACATCGCCGGCTTCATCTCGATAATGCGCGGCTGCAACAATTTCTGCTCCTACTGCATCGTGCCCTACACCCGCGGCCGCGAACGCTCGCGAAGCGCCGAAAGCATCCTGGCCGAACTGGCCGACCTGCGCGCCCGCGGCTTCAAGGAAGTCACACTTCTCGGGCAGAACGTCAATTCCTATCGTTACGAGGATGCCGACGGGCAGACGGTCAGCTTCCCGCAGCTTCTCGCCATGGTGGCCGACGCCGCTCCCGACATGCGCGTGCGCTTCACCACCTCCCACCCCAAAGACATGAGCGACGAGACCATCGACGTCATAGCCTCGCGCCCCAACATCTGCCGCGCCATCCACCTCCCCGTCCAATCAGGCTCCGACAAGGTGCTCAAGGCCATGAACCGCAAATACACACGCCAATGGTATCTGGGCCGCGTCGAGGCAATACGCTCGCGCATCCCCGACTGCGCCATCACCACCGACCTCTTCACCGGTTTTCACGACGAAACCGAAGAAGACTTTCAAGACACCCTCTCGCTCATGCGCGAAGTGGGTTTCGACTCGGCCTTCATGTTCAAATACTCCGAGCGCCCCGGCACGTTGGCCGCCCGCACCATGCCCGACAACATCAGCGAAGAGGTGAAAATCGACCGTCTCAACCGCATGATTGCCCTCCAGAACACACTCTCGCTCGAAAGCAACCTGCGCGACGTAGGCCGCGAGTTCGACGTGCTCGTCGAAGGCGTCAGCAAGCGCTCCAAAGAGCAGTTTGTGGGTCGGAACTCTCAAGGCAAAACCCTCGTCTTCCCCCGTGGCGACTACCGCGTCGGCGACACCGTCAGAGTCCGCGTCACCTCGGCCTCCTCAGCCACCCTCCTCGCTGACCTCGCCTGATTCCCCTCTCACTCCCGCACCCCCTTTTGTGCGAAATATTTTGATCGTCTTTAAACCAAATCGAGTCGAGGATTGTTGTTAAAGTATCCATGTGGCATTCGTTTTGTTTAGCTGATGAATATATATATATAACAAGGCGAATAGCCACTTTTCTTATATCCCTGTGTGTCAATAGCTAATTCTTAGCTAACATGAACGCACGCCGGACCTTACCCGCCCTCAAAAGAATTGTCATGAACTATAATTAGAGAGGCGTCGAGAAATTGCTTCCTACGCGCCGGGGATATTCATCCCCTTCAGGGATGTTATTGAGAATGAGGCCGTTGTCCCCACGAATGAATTCGTGGGGCTTTGCAATTCATCCCCTCCGGGGATGTGCCGCGATGCAAGGTAAAAGATTGAAAATCAGGTAGGGACGCGCCACAATGCTGTTTACTTAAGGATTTTACGATATAAAATTGCTCCTATTAATCAACGATTTAGTATTATGAGTTTCGGGAATTAAAAGCTTAAGTAAACAGCATTGGGACGCGCCATGGCGCGTCCGCGGCGACGATGCCACGGCGACCGGGGGGGAATTCGACGTCGTGAATCTGCGTGGACGCATCATTCAATCCGTCCGAAGATTAAAACGGGCTATAAAATCCGCGACCATGTACGGACGTGCCTTCGGCACGTTTCTCATGCACAGCACGTTAGGTGATATTTTTACGTCGCGCTTTGTTGTCGCCCGACACTCGGAGGTGTCGCGGTGAAGCGCCCGGCATCGCCCACGCCGTTCCTGTCGGATTTTCCTTATCGCTGTGCCTACGTCTCTGCGGACGCGCCATGGTGCGTCCCAATGCTGTTTACTTAAGCTTTTCATTCCCGAAACTCATAATACTAAATAGTTGATTAATAGGGCCAAGATTATATCTTAAAACCCTTAAGTAAACAGCATTGTGGTGCGTCCCTACCTGAGAGACAGGGTGTTACCTCGTCGTGCGACACAATCCTGAAAGGTATGAATATTGCTTAAGCGTGAAGGGGTGTGCATGATTTGAGGGACGTTGGGCAATCATTATGGCTCGGATGGGATAATTCAAGCATGGTGAGAAAAACGAAAAAGAGTTTCGGCAAAAATCCGAAACTCTTTTTTGTGTTGTCTTACCTGGATTCGAACCAAGACAGGCAGAACCAAAAACTGCAGTGCTACCATTACACCATAAGACAATCCTATTTGCCCAAGAAAGACCCAAGGCCTCTCCTAAAGCACTGCAAAGTTAAGAAGTTTTTTCCAAATATCAAAATCCCCGACCAAAAAACTTCAAAATTTCGACATTATGACACGTAGGGAGTACCGAAAACCACAACTGACCATCATTCGCGGAGGGAGATGCGGGCGATGAGGGTGGTTGTGGGGGTGACGGGGAAGTGGCGGGAGGCGCGGAGGGGAGCAACCCAAAGGAGGGTGTCGTTGCGGAAGAGGAGCGGGACGGTGTGGCGGGAGGCGACGGGGATGGAGGCGTCGGCGAAAATGTCGCTCACGAGTTTGGTGCCTTTCATTCCGAAGGGGGCGAGACGGTCGGCTTTGCGCCATGAGCGGAGGGTCCAGAGGGCAGGCGTGTCGAGGGCGGCGGCGTCGAGGTAGAGCGTGTCGCGTCGGCGCGGTGTGGCTCGAAATTCGTCGGGAGTCAGCAATGTCACGCTCAGGTTGGGGATGTCGGTTAAGCTCCGGGCTTCGACGAAGAGTTCCTGTGGCTCGGGCGAGCAGGGGATGAGCCGTCCCTCGTGTAGTTGCAACGTCTCGCCGGTCTGGCTTTTGAAAATTCGTCCCGATGCCTGCGCGTCGCCCCAGCCGAGAGCCGAGCGCACGATGTCGGCCGCCTGCGAGCGGTTGAACCCGAGAGGCCTGAGCATCTCGAAGAGTGCGGCAGGGGCGGCGTCGCTATAGGTGGCGGCGAGAGCGGCGACGTCGATGTCGTCGTTAGGCATGAGGGAGCAGAAGTGTTCGTATAGCCGGTAGTTGTCTTGCAGACAGCCGATTGAACGGTCTACTCCGGCAAGTGCCCCGGGCATGAGTCGCTCGATGGCGGGGAGGAGTTCGAGGCGCAGAAGATTGCGGCGGTAATCGGTGGAAAGGTTTGAAGAGTCGACGATGAAAGGCTGACCAATGCGCAGCAGGTAGGCTTCGATGTCGGCGCGTGTCACGCCGAGCATGGGGCGCACCGTGAAGCCGCTGCGCGGCATCATGGCCTTCAATCCCCTCAGCCCGCTGCCTCGGAAGAGATTGAGGAAAAACGTCTCGACATTGTCTTCGAGGTGGTGAGCCACGGCGAGCACCCGCGCCCCGACAGCAGGACGAAGCTCCGTCCACCAATCGTAGCGCAGCGAGCGGCATGCCATTTCAACCGACTCGCCCGACTCGCGGCGACGGGCCTCGACGTCGAACTCGCGCACGTGAAGCGTCACGCCCAATTTCTCACACAGCTCGCGACAGAAAAGTTCGTCGCGGCGGCTTTCGTCGCCACGCAGCCCGAAATTGCAGTGAGAGGCTACGACGTCAAAGCCGCACGCGATGAGCGCGCGCAGCAACGCCACCGAGTCGGCACCGCCGCTGAGCCCTACCAGCACACGCTCGGCACGCCGCAGTCCGCATTGCTCGGTAGCCGCTTGAAGTATCTGTTTTTCGAATCTATCCAAGTCGTTTCGTTTTTCTAAATACAAATATAGGAATTATTTTTTTATGTTACAGCGAAAATTACTATTTTTGCATTCAAAAGTATGTGTTCGAAATTATTTTAGGTACTCTATCATGAATTCTGAGGCGAAATTTCTAATTCGCCTTCAGTTGTTATGGTACCCCATAACGCCTTCAGCCGAATTTAAAAATTTCATCCACATACTTCACGATATAATACATTAAATAATTTCGAACACATACTTAAATCCTGATTTCCCATGAAAAAGCACTTGATTTTCTTGCTCATGCTTGCCGTAGCCACCGCAGTGGCGCAAGCCAAGCCCCGAAAGGCCGACACGGGGAGAGTAGACACCATCACCGTGGCCACCCGTCATCTCGACAGCCCGATGCGTGTCACCGTGGCCACTCCGGCCGGTTACGACTCTGAAGAGTCTGCCTCGAAACGCTATCCGACCATCTATCTGCTCCACGGCTACAGCGACGACTACCGCTACTATGCCAACCGAATGCCGCTCGATTCAGTGGCCACCGTCTACGACGCGGTGATTGTCTGCCCCGACGGGCGCGATTCGTGGTACTGGGACAGCCCTGTCAATCCCGGAATGCAGATGGAAAGCTTTTTCGTAGAAGACCTCGTGCCGGCGGTCGATTCGCTGTTCCGCACCCGTCAGGACGCGCGTCAGCGAGGCATCCACGGCCTGAGCATGGGAGGTCACGGGGCACTCTGGCTCGCCCTGCGCCACCCTGATATCTGGTATAACGCCGGCGCCATGAGCGGAGGGGTCGACATCACGCGCCCTGAATTTCACAAACAATGGCGCATGGCCGAGCGTCTCGGCAGCTATGCCGACAATCCGCGCCGCTGGGGCGAACACTCGGTGATGAGCATCGTGCAAGGTGTCGTGCCCGGGCAGAACGACATAATTTTCTGCTGCGGTTCTGACGACTTCTTTTTCGACGTGAACAACGCGCTGTCGAAAAATCTCAACGACCACCATATCGGTCACACCTATTTCACGGCACCGGGCCGACACGATTGGAATTACTGGCAGACCGTCATCTATCCCGTCCTCGACCATTTCCGCGCCTCCTTCACCCGCAACGAGTAGGAGTTTGCGACAGAACATTTAAACGAAAGTGCGCATTGCCCTGTCAAAACGGCAATGCGCACTTTTTTATTGTTACCGGGAAGGTCGGGGCGGGTTACTTCACGAGAAGTTTGTGAGAGTGGCCGTCGACGGTGACGATGTAGAGTCCGGGGGTGAGGGGCGAGTCGAGGGGCAGGAGGCGTCCGGCGAGGTCGGCAACGGAAGCCGTCGAGTAGGCGCCCTCGATGATGATGCGGCGGTCAGACGAGACGGCTACGGTGTGCGTGGCGGCGTCTGCGGCGATGTCAGTGACGGCGGTCTCGGCGTTGCGGCCATAGAGGGCGAAAGCTCCGGCGGGGAGCTGGACACCCGAAGCGGAAGCCACGGGATTGACCCCGGCGGAGGCCACGAGCAGTTCGCAGCCGGCCAACGAGAGGTCGACGATGTCGGCAGTTGAGGCATTGCGGGGCGAGGCCACGGTCAGGGTCTGGTCGACCGATGGGTTGACCATCAGGTAGAGTTCGCGCCCCTGTCCGTCGGCGAGCGAAACGGTGCGACCCGTCCAGGCCGAAAGGTCTACGGAAGCCTTGGCCGCAGTGGTGAAGAGGGTGGGGTTGGCGTTGCGGATGCGCAGCAGGTCGGCATAGGTGTCGTGCAGCCCCATGCGGTCGGGGTTGTCGAGATAGCTCCACATCACTTTCTTGGCCGAAGTGTCGTTGCTGCCGTCAGAGGCCTTCGTGGTCTGGTCGTCGGCGAGTTCCTCAAACTGCCAAATCATGTGAGCTCCGGGAGTGACGAGCATCTGAGCGGCCAGCGAGCCGAGGCGGCGTGTGGTGGCGTCCATGTTGCCCTTGATGCCTGTGGCGCCATACATTTTCACCTTGTAGGCCACCCGCTCCTCGTCATGGCTCTCGGCGTAGCTGACCGTCGAGCCGGGCAGGCGCGAGTCGTCGAGCGGAGCGTAGAAGCGCCCCAATTGAGCCGAGTTGGGCCAGCCCATGGCATATTCGCATGAATTGTAGTTGATGTTGGCCCAGTTGAGTTCGCCATCCTCGGCCATTTCGTTTTCCTCCTTAGCGCCGGCGAGGTTTTCGTTAATGAAATAGGCGTCGGAGCGTACGGTGCGCATGTGGTCGTGGAGCGCCTTCATGCGCGCCACGCGAGTGGCGTTGTAGGCATTTGTGCCCGCGTCGGTAGGATTGCTCCAGGTGTTGGTGGCGGCGTAGTAGGTCGAGCCGTAGGAGTCGTTGTTGCCGAGACCCTTTACGAGGTCGAAGCGGAAACCGTCAACCTTGTAGGCCGTGAGCCAGTAGGAGAGCGCGTCGCGCCACTGCTGCTGCACGAGGGGGTAGTCCTGATTCCAGTCGTTGAGCACGGAGTAGGCGTGGGGGGCCGAGCCGTTGTAGAAAGGCTGTTTCGAGCGGGTGTAGAGCCCATACCAGGGGTGAGCGCCGTCGCTCTGATTGAACACGATGTCGAGGATTACGGCCATGCCGCGTTGGTGGGCGCCGTCGATAAGGGCGCGGTAGTCGTCGGGCGTGCCGTAGGCTTTGTCGGGAGCCATGTAGAAGTTGGTGTTGTAGCCCCACGAGTTGTTGCCGTTAAACTCCATGATGGGAAGTAGCTCGATGGCATTGACACCCAGCTCTTTGAGATAGTCGAGGCGTTCGATGGCCCCCTTGACGGTGCCGTCGCCGAGCGATTTGCCCTCGGTGCCGGTGAAGTCGCGCAGCAGCAGTTCGTAGACCACGAGGCGGTCTTTGGCCACTCCTTTGAAGTCTGTCACCTGCCAGTCGTAATTGTCGCGGCCCGAATTGTAGACAGCCAGAGGCACTGCCGAAACTTTCTGAGAGGGATAGGGGATGAGCCCGGGGAACACCGAAGCGGGAATGTAGCTGTCGTTCCAGGGGTCGAGCACGAGACGGGCGTAGGGGTCGCCGACGCGCTCGCAGCCGTCAACGAGGTAGTAGTAGGGGTAGTCGGTGTCGGCGGCCAGCCCCTTGACGGTGTGCCAGAAGTAGCGCACGCCGTCGACATCCTGATAAGACATGACGCCGTCGGAGGTGACGGAATAGTTGTCGGTCCAGCTCCCGACCATCACGACGTTCTGTTTGCCGGGGGCGGCGAAGCAGAACGTCACCGAGCCGTCGGAATTGTTGACGGCACCCATCTTCGGGGTACCTCCGGGATAGGTGGCCTCCTTCGAGGTGGGGAAACCTGAGGGGAAAACTTCGACGAACACGTCGCCTCCGACAGCGGTTTTGCCCTCGCGCGAGCCGGAGGCGTTGCGGAACACGAAACAAAGTTTTTCGATTTTCTCAGATGCGTCGCTCACTCCGTAGTAGGCGCGGATGTCGGGGATGGTCAGAGTCCAGTCTTCACCGCCGGCGTAGGTGAGTTTGTATTTTTCGGCGTTGTCGAGCCAAGTCGAGGCGTAGCGCCAATCGGAGGGAGAGGTGGATTTCGACGTGATGACGCCAGTGTGGACATAGACGGGGGTCGAGGCTGTCGAGCCGAGGAGACCGCGGTTTCCGCCGTCGGCGTGAAACGTGATTGTGACGGCTCCGGAAGTGTTTTCTACGAGTGCCGGCGAGGTCGTGACGGTCTGGGCGGAGGCCGCAAATGTGGCAAGCGCCGCCGCGAGGGCCAAAGCCGGCGGTTTCAAACAAGATGTCATGATGTTTTGGAAAGAAGTAAGAAGTAATATGATATAATAAAAAGGAAAGTATCCTTTGGAAAGGCGTTGCCGCGCGGGGGCGACGGAGGTGGTCACATCACTCGGCCGACGGGGTCGAATGAGTCGGGGTCGGCTCCCTTCTCGATGCCGTCGATGATGTCGTGGAGAGCCTTGACGTAGCCGTCGAGAATGGTGCGGCGAGTGGAGGGGAGGAGAGTCACCACGGGCAGCAGGCGGGCGTCGTTGAGGCGGTCGAAGTTTTCGTTGAAATTGTCGAGGAGGCGGCGGGCCTGCGAGAGGGCGTGGGAGGCGCGGGCCTCGCGCACGAGACTCATCAGGTAGGGGAGCACCACCGAAGGGTCGTGGGTCTCGTAGGGTTCTTCGAGACGGTTGTAGACCGAACCCTCAAAGAGGTCTATCACGTAGGGATAGTTGAACACGGCATAGTTGAGCTCGAAGATGAGACCGCCCCAGACGTAGAACGGATGGTCGAGCGAGTGGGTGTTGACCACCACCATGGCCGTCTTGTAGCGGCGCTCGGATAGCAGCGTGCGCACCCATTCGATTATCGGGAAGCCTACGGCACCATCCTTGCCGTTCTCTTCGGCGGTTAGCGCGAGACCCTCGTTGATATATTTGCGCAGGAAGGGCACGGCAGTCTGCGGCGACACCTCGATGAGCGTCTCGATGGCTGCGCGCGAGTCGGGATGGTCGGCGAGGTAGGCGGAAAGCGCCTCGCGCGCCCGGTCGCGGCGGTCGAGCAGCATGAGGGCGTTGGCGAGGATGCAGATGTCTGTTTCGAACGACTCGTCGGAAGCGACAACCTGCGTGAGCAGGGCCACCACTTCGTCGAGGTCGCGGCGCAGATTGTAGAGAGCGAACGCCTTGATGCGCTTTGCGGACACTGAGTCGGGGTCGATGGCCAGAGCCATGTCGGCCGACTGCATGGCGGCTTCGTTGCGCTCGCCGTTGCCTTGGGCAGTGGCGAGACGCAGCCAGAAGTCGAGCGTGAACGGCTCCATCATGGTGAGCTCTTCGAAGAGAGGAATAGCCGTGTCGTAGTTTTCGGCAGCCTCGGCAGCGTCGGCCCATTGATAGAGGAACGTCTGGGGGTAGGAACTGCGCTCCATGATGGCGGGACGCAACACGGGCAGGAAGTCGAGCTCGTCGGCGTCGGCGCAGAGGTCGACGAGCTGGATGAGGTCTTCGTCCTCAAGCTCGTCGGCATCGTTGATGATGGCCGTCAGTTTGTGGCGCAGTGTCTTGGAGTCGGGGAAATCAGTCCCCTCGGTACGCAGTTCGAGCAGACGGTTGAGCACGTCCTTGGTGCCCACGCGGCTGTTGACCTCGCGCGCTGCCTCCACTTCGCCGAGCGAGCTGTAGAGCATGGCGCGGCGCGTCTGCATGATTTCCGAGCCGGGGTAGTGGCGTGCGGCATAGAGAAGCACCTCCATCTTGACTGCCAACCGGTCGAGGTCTGACGCATAGTCGAAGATTTCGGCGAGGTCTAACTCGTCGAAATACGTTTCGGGATTTGCGTTGAGTATCACTTGGTTGACAAACTCGTCGAAGAGTGCGCGGCGTTCGTCGGGGGTGTTCTCGTCTTCTTGCATATCAAGGGGTTCTGATGGTGGGGAGAGATGAGGGGCAATTGTGTGGGGAGAGCGTGGAGGAGGCTGTGCCTGAGCGACGGGCCCGAGGGACGTCCCTACCCGTCGGGGATGATTTACTTCTTCTGCGCCTTCTCCCAGGAATCCTTGAGGGCGATGGTGCGGTTGAAAATCAAGTGGTCGGGAGTCGAGTCGGGGTCGAGGGTGAAGTAGCCGATGCGCTGGAACTGCAGGGGCAGACCAGGCTTGGCGATTTCGGCGAGCCAGGGCTCGACCTTGATGCCTTCGACCACCTTGAGCGAATCGGGGTTGAGCATTTCGCGGAAATCGCGGTCGGGCTCTGCGGCGGGATTTTCTACCGAGAAGAGGCGGTCGTAGAGGCGCGCGGTGGCATCGACAGCCTTCGAGGCGCTCACCCAGTGGAGGGTGCCTTTCACCTTGCGGTCGGCGCCGGGCAGACCCGAACGGGTTTCGGGGTCGTAGGTGCAACGTATTTCGGTGATGTTGCCTTCGGCATCCTTGACCACTTCCTCACACTTGATGATGTAAGCGCCTTTGAGACGCACCTCGCCGCCGGGGCAGAGGCGGAAGAACTTCTTGGGGGGATTTTCCATGAAGTCGTCGCGCTCGATGAAGATTTCGCGGGTGAAGGGCATTTCGTGACGACCCTCTTCGAGGTTTTCGGGATTGTTGTCCATCTCGACCATCTCCACCTTGTCTTCGGGATAGTTGGTGATGACGAGGCGCACGGGATTGATGACTGCCATGCCGCGCAGAGCCACGCGGTTGAGGTCGTCGCGCACGGCGTGCTCGAGCAGTGAGATGGAATTGAGCGCCTCATACTTGGTGTAGCCGATGGCGTCGATGAAGTTGCGGATGGAGCGGGGAGTGAAGCCGCGGCGGCGCAGACCCGAGATGGTGGGCATACGGGGGTCGTCCCAACCGGCCACGAGACCCTCCTTGACCAGGGTGAGAAGCTTGCGCTTCGACATGACGGTGTAGGTGAGGTTGAGGCGGTTGAACTCAATCTGTCGGGGGCAGTAGCTCTCGTCGGCCAGCTCCTTGACGAAGTATTCGTAGAGCGGACGGTGAGGCACGAATTCGAGCGTACAGATGGAGTGGGTGACACCCTCGAAGTAGTCGCTCTGGCCGTGGGCGAAATCATACATGGGGTAGACTTTCCACGTGGTGCCGGTGCGGTGGTGGGGCGTCTTGATGATGCGATACATGATGGGGTCGCGGAAGTGCATGTTGGGGTTGGCCATGTCGATTTTGGCACGGAGCACGCGCGCGCCCTCGTCAAACTCGCCGGCGTTCATGCGCATGAAGAGGTCGAGGTTTTCCTCTACCGAACGGTTACGGTAGGGGCTCTCGGTGCCGGGAGTGGTCGGGGTGCCCTTCTGGGCAGCGATTTGTTCGGAAGTCTGGTCGTCGACGTAGGCTTTGCCCTCTTTGATGAGACGGATGGCCAGGTCGAACAGCTGAGGGAAATAGTCTGAAGCGTAATACTCGCGGTCGCCCCAATCGAAGCCGAGCCAGTGGATGTCTTCGCGGATTGAGTCGACATACTCAACGTCTTCCTTCACGGGGTTGGTGTCGTCGAAGCGCAGGTTGCAGGTGCCGCCAAACTTCTCGGCGATACCGAAGTCCATGCAAATGGCCTTGGCGTGGCCTATGTGGAGGTAGCCGTTGGGCTCGGGTGGGAAGCGGGTGTTAAGGCGTCCGCCGTTCTTACCCGCCTTGAGGTCGGCGAGGACAGATTCTTCAACAAAACTCAGCCCCTTGGTTTCGGGAGCATTGATTTCGGGAGTTTCCATATTTCAGTCTATGCTGTTTTGAAGGTGTTCGGTAAGTGAGAGCGCAGCCCGGGGGAGCATCGTGAGCGCTCCGCAAAGCTACTGAAGTGCAAATTTACACAGAATTTCTGAAACACGGAAAACTTCGCGCGAAAAAATGCGCCCCATTTCATTGGCGCTTTCATTGGATTATTCAAAAATCAGTTGCGTACCTCCCAAATTTTTAGTAATTTTGCAATTACAACCTCCGTTGTAAGGTGTATTCAAAATAGCAACTATACTCCACATAGCCAGAAGAACATTAATTTACCCCTTTGATAATGGCAAAAAATGAAATAAGTTGGTATCAAGGCAGCGTTTATACAAATTCTATAAACAAAATATTTAGTGCCATTGAACTATCACCTTCCTATCACGAATGGAAGGCCAATTTTACATATATGCATGGAGAGTTTGACACCCAGAGAAAGATTAATATCGCAAAACTTGAATCGAAATTTAAGGTCGAAATTGGTTCTAATCAAGAAGAGTTGTTTAAACTAATCTATAGTCTTGAAACCTATTACTCAATACTTCTTAGAATAATAGCGCACAAAGCTATCTTTGGATGTACTTCTTGTGATTGGGATATTTTTGATGATAAAACATATATAGCAAAAGGCATAACTAATTATTCATCTGTTGCATACTACAATTGGTTCTTGAACCTCTCTGAGATGAAGTATTTAATTAATTGTATATATAATGCCATAAATCTTGAAGATATTGAAACTGAAGGAGATGTAATAAGTGAAATATTTGAATGTATTTTCCCAAAGGAGATTCGTCATAGTGTAGGTGAGTACTACACGCCTTATTGGTTAGCTCGTGAAATAATTGATAGGATAACCCAAGACGACAATAAAGCTCATAGTAGGAAGTTTATAGATCCATCTTGTGGTTCTGCGACCTTTCTGGTCGCTCTAATAAATAAATATAAAGAATGTTCCCAAAATGAGATATTTGCAAATGTATGTGGAATAGATATAAACCCACTTGCGGTTTTAGCTGCAAAAACGAATTATTTGTTGTTGTATAGTAAAAATTGCACTTTCAGCACATCTTTTCCATTAGAAATACCAATTTATCATGCTGATACGGTTGCAATTAATGATATTACAACCCTTTTTGATGAAACAGAACAATATGATTTTGTACCAAAGCAGAAATATGACTATATAGTTGGTAATCCGCCTTGGGTAAACTGGGAATATATGCCCGATAATTATCGCATGCAACATGCTCAAATATGGCAGTATTATGGACTGTTTTCCCAGAAAGGATTAAACACTAATTTCATAAAAGAAGACATATCAGTTCTTCTAACTTATGTTGTAATAGACAACTATTTGGCAATTGGTGGTAAAATAGGTTTTGTTGTCAAGGAAACGCTATTTAAATCAATAAAGCAAGGAGAAGGGTTTAGAAAGTTTAGACTTACTCCTAAAGGGATAGACCTAAAAGTAATAAGAGTGGATGATTTGACAAGAATAAAACCATTTAGAGATGCTGTTACTCGAACTGCTATCATTTATATAGAAAAAGGCAGCAAGACTTTATATCCAGTTGACTATGTTGTTTGGTCTCCTATTTCAAAAGTTAAGACTTTTGAAAACAATACTTTATTCAAATTGTCTGAATTTATTGATTTTGAGGTTTTGAAAGCACGTCCTTCGATTCAAAATACGCCGAACTCAGGATGGATAACAGAATCTGCAGAAGAAATGAATTTTTCAAAATTCATACTTGGGACTAATGAACTTGTTGCTCGAACTGGTGTCTTTACTGGTGGTGCGAATGGCATCTATTGGTTAAGAATAAATTCTGAGCATGATGGAAATATTTTTGTTTCTAATATAACAGAACGCGCCAAAAATAAGATGAAGTGTGTCCATCTTGAAGTGGAGAAAGAATATGTTTACCCATTATTAACAGGTAATGAATTAGATTTTTGGTCATATACGTATTCTAAATACATACTTTGCCCTCATACGAAAGAGACAAAGATGTACCCGATAAACAAGAACATTTTAGCCAAGCATCCTCTAACAGAGCATTACTTTGTAAAATTTAAGAAGGAATTGGAAGATAGAAAAGGATTTACGAGTATGGATCAACCTATACATGAACAATTCTTTTATGCTCTTCAAAGAATCGGTGCTTATACCTTTGCAAAATATAAGGTGTGTTGGAGGTATATTAGCAAGAATTTTACACCAGCAGTAATTGAGTATGCAAATGACAAATATCTCGGTAAAAAAAACATCATAGGAAATGAAAAAATAATTTCAATTTCTTTTGACAACAAAGAAGAGGCTTATTACGTATGTGCTGTTATCAGCTCAACACCTTACAGAAAGACAATTGAGAATTATATGGTCGGCACACAAATAACCCCAAGCATTATTAACAGATTAAGAATACCGAAATTCAACAGTCTAGATAATCAGCATACCGAATTGTCGAGAATATGCCAAGAAGGCCACAAGTGTAAGTCTTCTAAAGATAAGTTCATCAATCAAATTGATGCAATTGTTAAATCGTGGATAAATTAAGCAATTGACTCAGCCAGATAGTTTCTGACTGAGTCAAGATGTCTATATATATAACCAAGCTTTTCCAGCCTGTACTTCAGTTCCTTCAGGAATGCTATTGTCTGTTACTTTAATGATATCATCAGAGCCATATAATTCATACATTTCGTCTGCTTCTTTTTTCGTATAGAAGTTCATATCAAAACGTATAGCCTTGATTTTTATAATACCAAGTTTATGTAGCTTTAGGCCAGCTTTGTAAAGACTTTTTAATTGAACAAACGTGTCGAATTGTTGAAGCATCTTGAAAATTGTATTTTCTGGATTTTCAATAAACCCCACTCCATCTACAAGCCCCCATAGCTCTTTTTGCACATCACTTTTCTGATTATGACGAACAAGATCTTTCTTTACACTTACAGTTTCTCCACTCTTATTCACACCATACTGCCCAGGATCGGAAGTATGGATTAGTCCCTGAACAAAAACTCTAAGTGATTTACCTTGCTGAATAATCAAATCCATACTCCATGTTGATGCTTCATCACGCCGTGCCAATTCAAAATTATCCTTGGTAATGTTTTGGTCATCTTGGCTCATGGGATTTATGTGGCGTTTGTCAGGTATAAAAGACACTCCAATTTTGTGCAACATCAAAGCTAAGGCTTGTTCTGCGCCATGACCTCTTTTCTTTGTTTCTTCCTGCTGTATCTCTTTTGGCAGTAATAGGAAATCAACTAATGAGCTTACTTCTTTTTTATCCATTTTGTTGAGTACATGAAGGATTGAGAGAACCCCTCTGTCCTCTAAATATTTGGCCACAATATTTAGAACCTCTTTGCCCTTATCATTCGGATTCCTAATCAATCTTTTAAAATATCTAACTGAATGTTTTCTCAAGGAGTAAACAGATTCTCCAAGAATGTTTAACTCTGAATCGCGGTTATTACGGTATTTATTGAAGATATAACTAAGTTCAAGATACATTCGTTTGTCTGTTACCCCAACGATTGTACGTAATGTATCTATAGACTCAACATTTGAGAAAATGATATGTTTAAGCGTTTCAAAGTCGTCTGCATTGCCCTGCATTTGTTGCGCAATAGTATATAACAACTCAGAATCGATACTTTTTTCAGCGTGTCCGAAAATAGGAATCTCATTCTGGTTTGATACATGATACCAATACTCTTTCCTAAAGTCATCAAAAATTTGTATAGCCATAATTCTCGCAGTCCTCTTTATTAGAAAAAGGGCGTGGGAGAATTCAGGTTGATACCAAGGCCTTGCACAGCCCACGTCAGACAACAATCCATCTGTCCACGCCCATATTATGTAGCGCAGACACCCTCGTTGTCTTAACTAAACTGACGTAAAGTGTAGTGCAAGTTTGGTATTCAGTTAGTCAAGGATGTCTATACTATTTTGTTCTATCTTTTCTTCTAATTTGTAATTGTTTTTAATGATTAATAATTCTGTTTACTTCAAGTGTATACAATACTCTACAAAGTTACAAATGAATTTTTAATAGGTTTACTGAAAATTCAACAAGTGCTGATAACCGTCACTCCTAATCGGAGGCGGAAGATTGCTGCTGTAGATCATTCAGATGATATATTTCAAAATTTTGAACAAAAATGGCGTATTCGAGACCATATTTCGATAAGGACAAGACACAATTCTCTAATGAACTTTGCTGGATTCTTGACGAAGTAACACATAGCTGTCCAGCATTCGGCTGTTTCGGGAAATCAGAACCTTATGTTGTTGGGTCTGTATGCTCTCTTTCCGGTTCCGAACTGAGCTTCGGTCACATCCCTGAGAGAGAATGTGATTCGCTCGCTTTCGATCTGTTCGTCAGTTGGATTCTTAGGAGGCCGACCAAGTGGTCGCCCCATTATCTCAATCTCTCTGGTTTTAAGGATCTTTCTGTTCTTGCGGTTGGGATAGATCTTATCGCCAAAAGCGCAATGAATACAGATCCGCCATTTCCGACGAGCTCGTATTATCCCTCCCTCACCCCGAAAGTTCATTATATCTTATTGCTATTTCCAAACTCAATAAGTTAGTATTATAGCTAACTAATTGAGAAAGGATACATCTCACTAAACATTCGTTTAGTTATAAGTAATTTAGCACGAATGTTCTAATAAGATACTACTCTATGGTGACAGGGACGGAGAGATTTAATTATAATAGCCGGTTATGATATATACACCATTCTGAATCTCTACTTCAAGATCCTTGCCAATGAGGGCTGTTAAATCTACTCCTCCGAATAATACACCTCTTCCGAAGGAAACGCCAGGTCCCATAGTTATTCCATTGATATGGATGGGAACTTTAGGAGTTACTGCTCCATTCTCTATACTAAATAGTTCCGAATATCGCTTTTTCATATTTCTTGGTTATTAGTTTCATTGCAAAGTTAAATATATTTCTTCTAATTTCCAAGGATTTTGCTATATTAATTACTATATCCCCTGCTTGCGAAGCTGTTAAACGTGTGTGGCAATGGAGAGTTGGCGATGAATTTTGTAGTCATGAGGTGGAAGGAATGATAAATTTTAAGTGATTTTGCGGGGAATGCTTGGTTCTTTTGTTGAAAACACTTACCTTCGTGCGTTGCTGCGTCCATGACACCGACACGGCCGATAGCCCGTCTTATCTATTTTTATCACTTAATTCACTTATATTCAGATGACACTCCGGACTCTTTCATTTCTGTCGTGTGATATGATTGCTTTGGCTCCCATCGCGCATACTTCCGTCAATGATAACGCAAAGCGTGACCTCACCCTGAAATCATTACTCGGCGAAATGCTCGAGAGGAAGCCGCTGCAGATTGATACCCTGGAGAGTGCGCAGTTGGACGGTGGTGTCCGCTATAAGATTCGTTACTTCATCGAACCTGGCAACCCGGCCCTTGACACCCCGGATGATTTGGGAAGTGCCTATCTCTTTATCCCGACGCAATCCGAAGGCAAGAAGGCCCCCGCCTATCGTGGCCATGCATCAGGATGATGTCTATTATTACATCGGAAAATCTGAGCCTGCGGGTCTCATGAGCGACAGTACCATGTGTTATGAAAAGGAACTTTTTGAGCGGGGCTACGTGGTGATTTGTCCCGACCGTTTCTATCATGCCGACCGTCGGAAGACGTGTCAGGACTGGGGTGACCTGTCGGAAAACGATTATGAACGCGATTTCTTTACGCAGGAAAAACGTGTGGGCGTATTATTGAGCGAAGTCAGTAATGCGTGAGGAAAAGAGGCCTACGATTTCTCACGTTCTCACGCGCAGTGGATGTGCTCGCTGCAATGCCCGAGGTCGACATGAACAATGTCGGGGCGATAGGTCACTCGGCGGGAGCGAATGAGCTTTCCTACCGTCTCTACTTCGAACCGAGCCTCATGGCGGCTGTCGCAAATTGCGGAATGTCTGAGGTCAACGAATATTACAATTACAATCGCCCCGGCACGGTGCCGACTTTCATGGCTCTGCCCGGAAGCGTGAAGTATGGAGACAATACCCACGGCTACGTAGGGGGCATCGCCCCGCGCGCCCTGTGTATCTCAGAGGATGCCCATCAATGGGGTAACGGGAAGCCTCTTCCTGAAGATAAGAAATTTGCCGAGGTGATTGAAATTTTTAAGGACGCCTATCAGAAAAACGGCGGGACGGATATCGAGACCATCTTGTTTGAGGAGGAAGATGGTAGGCATTGCTTCACTGCGGGAGTGAAAGAACAGGCCTACTCATGGTTTGACAAACATCTGACAATACCGAGGGTGTTGCAGAACTCCCCTCAAAAAAATTAAGCAAAAGCCTCAACTTTCTCAAGCTGAGGCTTTTTTATGTCCA
>JAIDCC010000004.1 GCA_029056055.1 Duncaniella sp. | reverse complement strand
ATAGAGAAACGAATAATCATCAATTCAACTTCAACTTATAAAAACTTTATAGATATTATGGCAGATACAACAGCAACCCCTACTGCAAAGAGCATCAAGGGGACACGCACCGAAAAACTACTTGCAGCAAGCTATGTGGCCGAGTCGACCGCCTACACTCGCTATACTTTCTATGCCCAGCAGGCCGATAAGGAGGGTTATTACCCCATCGGACAGATTTTCCGTGAGACTGCCGACAATGAGCTCCACCACGGCAAGGTGTTCTTTAAATTTCTTGAAGGCGGCAAGGTGCCCGTCGCTGCCGACATTGATGCGGGCGTGATAGGCGACACCGCCACCAATCTTGAGATAGCCGCCGCCGAGGAAGAATCCGAAGGCGTGGATTTCTATCGCAATGCAGCCAAAGTGGCCCGTGAGGAGGGCTTCGACACAATAGCCGAGCGTTTCGAGTCGATAGCCGACGTAGAGGAGCGCCACCGCCGCCGTTTCCTTGCCTACCTCAAGCAGGTGAAGGACGGCACCGTATGGCACCGCGACCATCCCATCAAGTGGCAGTGTCTGGTGTGCGGCTTCGTGTTTGAAGGCGTAGAACCCCCGAAGGTATGCCCCGGATGCGCTCACCCCTACCAGCACTACATCGCCCTCGATATGGACGAACTCTAATCCCGTCCCTATTCAACACACACACGTCAGAGTGTGACCGCAGCCCCTGCCGCGCCAACCGAGCGCGTGCAGGGGCTGCTTGACTTGGGGCATAGTCGCGACGGGACTACTTGCCTTTGTTTTCGACGAGTCTCACCTCCCAGCGGCCGAAGGGTTTGCGCTTCACGGTGCAGGTGATTTTTCCTTGGTTAAACGAAATGTAATACTGGGAATTGGCATCGTCGCGGAGGCTGAGCCATTCGGCGTTCTCGCGCTCGCGGAAGAAGAGCTTTTTGAGTTGGGCTATGACGGCCTCGTCGGTCACTTCGAGCACGATGATGCGCGTGCGCAGTTTGTGGGTGCGCGGGTCGCGGTCTTCCGAGTAGAGCGATGTGCCGACCGACTTGTTGTCAGACTGTTGAAGCTTTTCTACATAGTCTATGATGGGGCGCTGCGCTGAGGCGACGCATACTCCGCTCAGCAGGAGCAACATTACGGCAAGAAACTTTTTCATATTCGGGGGGTGGAAAATATATTCTTTTACAGAGAAATGAAGTCGATGTCGGCGGGGCGTTCCACTTCCTGCGCTACGCGCTGCATCTCGGCTTGGACACGGCGTAGCTCGGGCACGACGATGCGGAGGTCGCGGATGGTGTCGCCGTTGCGCACGATGTAGCTGCCCTCGTAGCGGGCGTAGTCGGCGGGGAGAGCCGAGGCCCGCGACTCGTTGGCCGGAAGGATGAGCGACGCGGTGAAGACTATGGCGAAGAGGGCGGCAATCGAGGTCCATCTCAGGAGATGGAGTAGTCGCGGTTCGCGCGCGGGCGAGTCGACACCGGCCGCGGCGGCAAGCATGGTCATCATCTCGCGCAACTCTTCGGCCTCGGCGCCCAGAGGGGTGCCCGAGAGGTAGAGGCGGTAGAGGGCGCGCTCCTCGGCGAGGGTGGTCTCGCCGTCGAGAAAGCGGCTGATGTATTTCGGAGCTTCGTAGGGAGGTATGTCGGTCATAAGTACGGATTGGCTAAGGTCGGATAACAGTTCTTTCAAGCAGGGCAACAAATCATTCCCGGGATAGGAAGTAGCGTCGCATCGCGCCGCGGGCACGTGAGAGCGACGTGCGCACGGCGCCGGGACTTTGCCCCGTCAGCCGGGCGATTTCGTCGATTTCGAGAAGGTCGAAGTGGCGCATTCTCACCACCAGTTGCTGTCCCGGAGGGAGCGACTCGACCGCCTGCATCAGTGCGCCGAGACGCTCGTCGGCGGCCGCAGCTTCCGAGGCATCGGCCACGGCGCGCTCGGCTTCAGGCTCGGCCACAGAGTCGAGTGCCACGGTCTGCCCCCTTTCGCGCAGGAGGTCGATGGCGCGCCGTCGGGCTATGGTCATGGCTAGAGCCTGCGGCGAGGCATACTCGTCGAGACGCTGACGCAGAGTCCAGAGTTTGAGCAACGTGTCCTGAGCCACATCCTCGGCGAACTCGGGAGCTTGGGCGGGCGCCAGCCTCTCGACCATCGTCAGAATGTGGCCGCGCACGTTTTCGGCCAGTTGTTCAAACTCGTTGCGTTCCATCTCTCATTGAAGTCGGTTAAACTTTTTTACGATGAAATTTCATTAACGTAGAGGTTTCAAAGACCGGAAAAGCAAAAAAGTTCTAAACCACTTCATATTATAGACGGCCAACCTCCCGAAATGTTACACTCCCGGATGAAAAAAATTTTGTTGTCAGGCGGCTTAGCGGTCGAGGGTGGTGAGGAGGGAGATGTCGATGGGGTCGAAGCCGGCTTCGGTGAGGGGCTCGGGGCGGTTGTGGTCGGTCAGATAGATGCGCGGGTGCTCGGTGAAGAGGGGTGAGGCGAGCGAGAGAGAGTCGCGGCGCGTGGCGGCGGCTACGCCTCCGAGTTGGAGCGCGGTGTGATAGAACGATTTCGATGTGGCCACGCGGCGCGAGCGGTTGGCTTCGAGCGCCTCGACAAGCTCGGGGTGAAGGGCGGCGAATTTCTCAGAGGTCCAGACGAGCACGGGCACGTGGAGCTGTCGGAAGGTAGGGGTGGGCGAGGCGTGCAGGAAGCGTCCGCGCGCATCGTCGAAGATGTCTTCGCCGTGGTCGGAGGTGTAGATGAGGGCGGCGCTCACTCCGCGGCGGTCGGCCATAGAGATGATGGAGTCGAGCAGGAGGTCGGTGGCGAGAATTGAGTTGTCGTAGGCATTGACGAGGGCCTCGCGCTGGTCGGCCGACGAGCCGGTGTAGCTGTCGGGCGTGAAACGGCGACATTCGTCGGAATAGCGGTCGAGATAGCTGAAGTGTGAGCCGTAGGTGTGGACCACAATCAGCTGCTTCCGTGCCCGGGGCGATTCGAGCAGGCTCTCGATGTGAGGCAGGAGGGCGAGGTCGGTGATAGGGTGGAGCATTTGGGCCGCCGTGAGCGAGTCGCGCAGGAAGAGCACCTCTTCGGCCTCTTCGCCGAAGAAGTCGATGTAGGAGTGGTTGCGTCCCTGATTTGAAATGAACGAAGTGTGAAATCCCGCCTCGCGGAAGGGGGTGATTAGTCCTTTGCAGAGGTCGATGCTGTCGCCGAAGGTCGAGGCGTCAAGGGGAGAGAGTAGCATCGGCACGGCCTTGTGGGTGGTGTTTGACTCGGAGAGCGCCCTGCTGAAAGCGTGCAGGCCGCGGCGTTGCGACAGGCGCGGGTTGGTGGGACGCGGGTAGCCGCAGAGTTGCCAGTCGGCGGCACGCGAGGTCTCGCCCACCACCACAATCAGCAATTCCTCGAGGCTGTCGGGGCGTTCGGAGCGGCCGTGAGCGGTGAATGAGCCCGACGTGGTGTGATAGGAGGCCAGAGCCGAGGTGCGTTGTGTGGCGAGCACGAGGTTGTAGGCCACGTTGAGAGGGTAGAGGTCGTCGGCCACGGCGTAGCGGGGCGACGGCGTGGCGTAAGCGCCCCAGACGCAGAGCGCTCCGACGGCGGCGGTGACGCATCCCGTCAGGGCAGCGCGCCGGCGGAACGTCGGGGGGAGCAGCCGCCCGCGTTGCCATGCTATGCCCCCCCATACGAGCAGCGGCACGAAGAGCACAACGTCGACGATGACAATTCCGGTGAGCGAGCCGAGCAGTTCGCCCGCCTCACTCGGGTTGGTGGTGACGAGGTTGAGAAACATGTCGACCGCGATGACCGAGCGACCGTAGAGCTTGAGCAGCACAATCTGAAACGCCGCGAAGAAAATCACGGGGAAGAAGCACCACACCGAGCGCCCCACTCGGCGGCTCCACGCGAGGAGCAGCATGTAGAGTCCGGCCGGCAGGAGGATATTGGCCGCACCCCCCCACGCCGACATCGGCTCGGTGAAAGCGAGCGCGACGTTCGGCACGAGCGACGCGGCGAGACAATAGAGGTATAGCAGCGCTGACGACATCAGACGTTTTCGGCAATGGCGTCGGCAAGGATTGCTCCAAACCGTTCGCGCAGGGGGTTGCGATAATAGCGGAAATCTTCCATGCCGCGGAGGGCTTTCTCAAACTGCGGCAGGTAGTCGTCGAGCATCAGGCGCGACTTCAGAAAGTCGACGGTGTCGCCGAAGAAGCGCACCACCTGCGCGGCGTTGGCGTCGGGCAGGACATTCGTGGACGCGACGCGCACCAGCCCGAGGGCGGCAAACACCATCAGCTCGGCCACGGCGGCATCGCCGGGGTCCAACGAGGCGAATTTCTTGATGAGGGGACGTATGCGGGCCACACGCGGGCGATGAGCTCGCCGCGAGTAGCGCTCCACTTCCTTGAGCACAGGTTTCTTGTAGGCTTCGAGCTTCTTGCCCACGTCGGGGTCGGCATAGAAGTCGAGCCATTCCTTGGCCTCCTTGCTCTTCTCGTAGAGTTCGAAGAGCAGTTGGCGCATCTCGTCGGCCGAGAAGGAGGCTGTGGCTTTGCGGAGTGTGGTCTTCGACATCGGGAGTGATTACTTCAGGCCTTTCTCAAGGAAAGCGGCAAAGGCGGGGATGTTTTCGTCGTAGCTGAACGGGCCCGACAGGAGCGAGCCGTCGGCGTCGAGCACCACGTAGTAGGGCTGCGCGTTGGCCTGGAATTTGTAGCGTTGCAGGTAGCTCCATTTGTCGCCGTAGGTGCGCAGGGTGATGGTGCGGCCATACTCTTCCACCTTGATGGGCGAGGGGAGGGGTTTCTTCTCGTCGACCATGAGCTTGACCACGACGAAATTGTCTTGAATCATGGTCTTGATGTCGGGCTGGTCGAGCACGGCACCTTCCATCTTGCGGCAGTTGACGCAGCCGTAGCCCGAGAAGTCGACGAGCACCGGTTTGCCCTCTTTGGCAGCCACGGCCATGCCCTCCTCGAAGTCGTCGTATTCATGGAACGCCGAACCGTAGAGGTTGAAGTCCTGGGTGAAGAGCGGGGGCACGAAAGCGCTGACGCCCTTGAGGGGAGCGCCCCAGAGGCCGGGGATGAGGTAGACCATGAAGCTCAGCGAGGTGAGGGCGAGGAAGAAGCGCCCTACGCCAATCGACGGGTCGGCGGGGCCGTAGTGGGCGAAGTTGAAGCGTCCGAGCAGGTAGAGACCCAGCAGGAGGAAAATCACAATCCAGAGGGCGAGGAAGGCCTCGCGGTCGAGGATGTGCCAGCCGTAGGCGAGGTCGGCCACGGAGAGGAATTTGAGCGAGAGAGCGAGTTCGACGAAGCCGAGCACCACCTTGAGGGTGTTCATCCAGCCGCCCGAGCGGGGAGCCGCCTGGAGCATGGTGGGGAACATGGCGAAGAGCATGAAGGGGAGCGCAAGGGCAGTCGAGAAGCCTAACATACCGATGGCGGGGCCCCAGAGATTGCCCATCGAAGCGGCCTCGACGAGCAGCGTGCCGATGATGGGGCCGGTGCACGAGAAGGAGACGAGCGTCAGGGTGAAGGCCATGAAGAAAATCGAGAGCAGGCCAGTGGTGCGCTCGGCAGTGGCGTCCATGCGGTTGCTCCACGACGAGGGGAGGGTGATTTCGAACGCGCCGAAGAACGACATGGCAAACACCACGAGCAGCGCGAAGAAGATGAGGTTGCAGACGGCCGACGTGGAGAGGGCGTTGAGCGAGCTTGCTCCGAAGATACCTGTGATGATGAGGCCGAGAGCCACGTAGATGACGATGATTGACACGCCGTAGATGCAGGCGTCGAGGATGGATTTGCGGCGGTCTTTACCTTTCTTGAGGAAGAAGCTGACCGTCATGGGAATCATGGGCCAGACGCAGGGGGTGAAGAGAGCCACGAGGCCTCCGAGGAAGCAGGTGAGGAAGATGTAGAGCAGCGAGCCCTGCGCGCCTTGGTCGGCGGCATCCGAACCCTCGAAGTCGACGGGAGCCCAGAGGTCGGCCTTGGCCGAGGGAGCCACGCTGTCGGCAGCGGCGGGCGCGGGGGTGTTTTCGGCAGCGGCTTCGAGACTGTCGGCAGCGGCGGGTGCGGCGGAGGCTATTACATCGTCGAGCACGCCGTCGACCACCTTCTTGTCGGCCGGAGTCTCGGCGGGAGCTTCCGCCTTGGCCGTCGGTTTGGCCTTGGCCGTGAGCGAGAACTCATCGTGCGAGGGAGGGATGCAGTTCTGGTCGTTGCAAGCGCCGTAGGTCAGCTCGACGTCGATTGCCACGTCGGGGGCGGTGGCGGTGAACTTCTGCGAGAGAGTCACCGAGCCGGTCCACCACGAGAGTTCGCAGCCAAACATTTCGTCCATTTCGGTGTGGGCCTTCGACGAGGGCACGGGCTTGCCTGAGAGCGTGGCGCCCGAAACCTTGGGGAACGAAATTTCGAGAGGTTGCGGCCCCGCGTCGGGGTTGACCTCGGGACTATACATGTGCCATCCGGGCGAAATCGAGGCTTTGAGCTCCACGACACCCTCGGTGTCGGAAGTCATGCGTATCGAGGCCGCCCATTTGACGGGGGTCAGAATCTGCCCGAGAGAGGAGAGGGCACATATGAGAGTGAATGTGAGCGCCAACGTTGCGCGACGCAGTGAGTGGTTCATTGCTGATAGGGAGTGGAGGGTGTCTGTTAACGGTTACAAAGGGGTTACTTGCCCATCACGGCCATGATGCGGTCGAAGTCTACGCCGGTCTCTTCGAGACGGTTGACCATCGCTTCGGCATCGCCGCCGGCATCCTGATAGTCCTGAAGCAGGTATATGAGGTAGTAGGATGTGGCGTAGCGGTCGTTGTTGGGAAGGGTGGCAAGCTGCCAGGGTGTGAGCGACTGCTGGTAGAGAGCGGCCTGAGTGTAGCGCTCAAGCTCGGCTTCGAGCATGGCGCGACTCTTGGCGAGGAGGTCCTGATTGCCGGTGGCATAGCCGAGGCGGGTGTAGAGCTGGGCCATGCGCTGGGGCATCTGGAGCGCGTAGGGCGAGGCGGCTTCGGGGAGCTTGGCCTGCACGAGTTCCACGAGTTCGAGGGCCTTGGCGTAGCGGTCGGCCTTGAAGTCGCGAAGGTCCTTGAGCTGCTCGGGAGAGAGAGCCGTCGTGTCGGCGCGTTCGGCCATCACGGCTTCGTTGACCAGCGCCGTGGCGCAGTCTACGATGAAGGAGCGTGTGGTGGTGACCATGCGGCGCACTGTCTCGTCGAGGTAAATCTGTCCCGGCTCGGTCACCTTGTCGAGACCGCCCCAGCGGAAGCGTTCGGTGATGTTGCGGTAGGCCTTGTCGGTGTTGACGGCGGTGATGACACGGTCGGAGTTTTCGTCGTTGGCCACGGGCGACACCTCGTAGGCCATACCGGTGGAGCGCAGGTAGGGCTGGAGGCCGACGTAATAGTCGGAGGGCACAGTCGATGCGAAGTAGACGGGGCGTTTCCAACCATCCTTGACAGAAGTGGCGATGATGTCGAGCGAGAGGAGCTGGCTGAGGCTTATGCCGCCGTTGCGCGAGGCTTCGGGGTCGGCACCGAGGTCGGCTATCATCTGCGGGGCGATTGTGGCGGCTTCGCGCTCGCTGATGCGACCCGCTTCGACGGCCTTGGCGGGGTCGACGGGTATGGCGAGCACGTTGTGGGCCATCATGGGCGCGTGCCACGAGTTTTGGTTAGACTTCGGGTCGTAGACCTTCTCGAGGGCCGAGAAGATGTTGACGGGAGTCGAGTCTTCGGGGTTGGTGAAGTAGGAGAACTGAAGGCGGTTGTAGGCGTAGTCTACAGGCTCGGCCATCATCTCGACACCGGCGGCCTCGTAGGAGGGGTGCTGAATCTGGTTGGCATACCAGTCGGTGGTGAGGTAGGAGAGGTTGACCACCTTGACGTCGGTGCGCTCGCCCTCCACTTCCTGGGCATACCAGAGGGGGAAGGTGTCGTTGTCGCCGTTGGTGAAGATTACGGCGTTTTCGTCGAGCGAATTGAGGTAGTTGAAACCGAAGTCGCGCGTGGTGTAGCGGCCTGAACGGTCGTGGTCGTCCCACGTCTGCGACACCATCTGCAGCGGCACGATGAGACCGATGACGGCGGCCACGACGGCGGCGGCGCGGCTCAGCGAGGGGGTGACGTAGCGCCCGGTCTGCGCCGAAGCCTCAGGCTCGGCACCCTTGGCGCCTTCGGGGGCTTTCTTCTTGCCGAGCAGACGGCAGACACACCACCAGAGGGCGGGCACACCCATGCCTATCCAGATGGCGAAGGCGTAGAACGAGCCGGCGAAGGCGTAGTCGCGCTCGCGGGGCTGGCCGGGTGTCTGGTTGAGGTAGAGCACGATGGCGATGCCTGTCATGAAGAACAGGAAGAACACCACCCAGAATTGTTCGATGCCGCGCTTCGACGAGAAGGCTTGCCAGCCCAGGCCGATGAGGCCCATGAGGAGCGGGAGCATGTAGAACACGTTGTGGCCGGGGTTGCCCTCGCCCTCGTCGTAGGGCAGGAGCGACTGGTTGCCGAGGCGGGGATTGTCGATGAAGGGTATGCCCGAAATCCAGTTTCCGCGGTTCACCTCGCCGTTGCCCTGGAGGTCGTTCTGACGGCCTGCGAAGTTCCACATGAAGTAGCGCCAGTACATATGGTTGAGCTGATAGATGAGGAAGAAGCGCAGGTTTTCGCCCATGGTGGGCTTGTTGCGGATTTCGTTCTGATAGACACGGCCTTCGGTGTCGACATACTTGGTGGTGGTGACCGGCTCGCCGCGCAGGCCTCCAATCCAGTCGGAGTAGGCGGCGGTGTGGGGGCCCGAATAGATGCGGGGGAAGAGCATGTTGAGCTCGGGGGTCATCACGTAGTTCTTCTTGTGGCCGGTGAGCTGGTAGTGGTCGGGGTCGGAGGGCGACGTCTTGGCCACTTTGCTATACTGGGCCTCGCCCTCGTCATACTTGGGCACGGGCTGTCCGTCGGCACCCACCTCGTAGACCACGCCCGACTGGTAGGTCTGGCCGTAGAAGAGGGGACGCTCGCCATACTGCTCGCGGTTGAGGTAGGAGGCGAGGTCGAACACGTTGTCGGGGGCGTTCTGGTTCATCGGGGGATTGGCCGACGAACGTATCAGGAGCAGGGCATAGCTCGAATAGCCGATGAAGATGACGAGTATCGAGGTGACGATGATGTTGAGCAGACGCACGTTGAGCTTCTTTGCCCACGAGAAGTAGCAGAGCACGGCGGCCATGATGAGCACGGGCATCCACCATGAGCTGCCGATGAAGGGAATACCCGAGAAGAAGATTGCGAGCGCCACCGACACCTTGATTGTCATGGCCGAGGTCTGACGGTAGAGCGCGACCATGGCCCAGATGAACACGCCGACGGCTATGACGGCATAGAAGAGCACGCCGATGTTGTAGGAGCAGCCGAGGGTGTTGACGAAGAAGAGCTCGAAGCCCTGCGCCACTTCGATGAAACCGGGCACGAGGCCGTAGAGGATTACGCCCACGACGGCGGCCGAGACGGCCAGCGTGATGAGCGAACCGCGCGCCGTGGTGTTGCGGCTCAGGCGATAGTAGATTACGAGGCCGATGGCGGGGATGCAGAGCAGGTTGAGCAGGTGTACGGCAATCGAAATGCCTATCACATAGGCTATGAGGATGAGGTATTTGTCGCTATGGGGCTGGTGTGCGCGCCGCTCCCACTTGAGGATGAGCCAGAAGACGAGCGCGGTGCAGAACGACGAGAAGGCGTAGACCTCGCCCTCGACGGCTGAAAACCAGAACGTGTCGCTCCACGTGTAGGCCAACGCGCCACACACGCCGGCGCCGAAGATGAGGAGCATCTGCAGGGGGCTGACACTCTCGGCCGAGTCGCTGACGATGAGGCGTTTCACCAGATGTGTGACGGTCCAGAAGAGGAGCAGGATTGTGCCTGCCGAGAGGAGCGCCGACATGGCGTTGACCATGAGGGCCACTTTGGTGACGTCGCCCATGGCGAAGTTGACGAAGAAGCGGGCGGCGAGCATGAAGATGGGGTTGCCCGGCGGGTGACCCACTTCAAGTTTGTAGCCTTGTGAGATAAACTCGGGGCAGTCCCAGAAGCTGGCGGTGGGCTCCAGGGTGAGCAGATATGTCACGGCCGCGATGGCGAAACATATCCATCCGAGCAGGTTGTTCAGACGTTCGTATTTCTGCATTGCAGTGGTTTGAGATTGGGGGAGTGGCTAAAAGGATGAGGGGAGAGATGAGGCGGCGGGAGATTAGTAGAACTTGCGGATGCCCATCACCTCGCGCACCTCCTTGAGGGTGGCGGCGGCACGCTCGCGGGCCTTCTCGGCGCCCTGACGCACGACGCGGGCGATGTAGGCGTCGTCGTTGCGGATGTCGTGATAGCGCTCGCGGATGGGGGTGGTCACCTTGAGGATGTCTTCGGCGAGTTGCTTCTTGAGGTCGCCGTAGCGGATGGAGCAGTCGGCGTAGGCGTCGCGGTAGCTCTGCACGATTTCGGGAGCGGTGGTCAGCTCCATGAGGGTGAGGAGGTTTTCGACGGGCTGCGAGATGGGCTGGTTGGGCTCTTTGGGGCCTTCGTCGGTGACGGCGCGCATCACCTTCTTGCGGAGCACCTTCTCATCGTCGACGAGGTAGATGCAGTTTCCTTCGCTCTTGCCCATCTTGCCTGAGCCGTCGAGGCCGGGCACTTTCACGGCGTGGTCGCCGAAGTTGAAGTTCTCGGGTTCGGGGAAGAGGTCTACGCCATAGAACGAGTTGAAGCGGCGGGCGAAGCGGCGGGTCAGCTCGAGGTGCTGCTCCTGGTCTTTACCTACGGGCACCTTGTGGGCCTTCTGGATGAGGATGTCGACGGCCATGAGGGTGGGGTAGGTGAGGAGGCCGGCGTTGACGCGCTTGTTGGTCTCGTTGCCGATAATCTGGCGCTCGATGTCCTGCGAATCGTCCTTGATGCCGAGCTGTTTGCGGGCCTTGTCCTTGAACGAGGCGGTGCGCAGCAGTTCGCCGATGCCGACGTGCATGTTGAGGAGCAGGTACATTTCCGACACTTCGGGCACGTCGCTCTGCACGAAGATGGTGGCCTTGTCGGGGTCGACACCCGCGGCGAGGTATTCGGCCAGAATGTTGCGCACGTTTTCGTGGAGCGCTTCGGGCTGGGGGTTGGTGGTGAGGGCGTGGAGGTCGGCTATGAAGTAGAGGCAGTCGTAGTCGTCCTGCATCTTCACGAATTTGCTCAGGGCGCCATAGTAGTTGCCGAGGTGAAGGTTGCCGGTGGCACGGATGCCTGAGAGTACGATTTCTTTCTCAGATGACATGATGTGAGAGTTGTATATTATATATGTGTGGTTTGTTCAAAGTTTGAGGAGGCGAGGGGTCATTCGCCTTCGACGATGCCGAGCTCGACGATGCCGCCGGTGACGGGGTTGAGCAGCAGGTAGGAGGGTGCTTTCTTATCGGTGAAGAGAGTGGGGTCGAGACCGAACACCACGCCATACTGCGCCACGTCGAACGTGGCCTGTTCGAGAGTGCGGCCGCCGTAGGTGAGAGCCACCGAGGCGGAGCCGGGGATGCGGTAGGCCACGCCCCCCTTGGGGAAGGTCTTGGGCTGACCCTTTTCGTTGAGGGGGATTTCGGCAAGGGTGTTGAGGGTGAAAGTGCAGTAGACGGGAGCGCCCGAGAGGTCGTCGGCATCGACGAGGCCGTCAACCTGCGACAGACGTGCCACGACGACACGCTCCGATTCGCCTTCGGCCACGAGTTCGGGGAAATCGAGTTCGTAGGTGGCCACTTCGACCGACACCTGCTCCGTGCCGAGGAACATGGCCGTCAGCGCGGCCTCCTGCTCGGAAATGCGGTCGAGGGCCAGCTGCATGGCGGCGCCGTCGGAGGGCATTGCGTCGGCCTGTCCGGATATGATTTCGTTGCGCGAGTTGCGGAGTTCGTAGATTTTCGCGGCGGCGAGTTCGGCGCGTTTCGCCGTCGAGGTGCTTTGTATCATTTCGGCGGTGACGGCCTGCCGCGCGGCGGGGGAGTCGAGGATTGTCGGGGCGGCCTCCTCGGCTTCGAGCACCGTGGCCTCAGCGCCGGCCGCACGGCCGAGTCGGCGGGTGTTGACTCCCGTGAGCATCCCTCCCTTCTCGGTGACAGAGATGAAGGGAGCGCCCGCACCTTTGAGGGTGACGAGGTAGCGCTCTTCGGCATCGGGGGTGGCTGTCTCCTCGATGGCGGTGCCTGCAATCTCCCAGCTGACGCTCTTGTTGATGATGGGGGTCTCGTTGAGATACTTGCCGGCATAGTTGGCAAAGGGACCCGGGGTGCGCACGGTCTTGCGCGCGGCAATCTGCACGCTGATGCCATTGACCGGGAGCGTGTATGACAGACCATATTCGTTGCCCTTCGTGGCGGTGAGCTTGGTGGTGGTGAGCTGCGCCGAGGCCGCGCCGGGGGCGGCGAGCGCCAGGATGAGAGCTAATGTCTTGAGCGTTTTCATGTTGAGAGATTATTGACCCATGATTTTTCTTATGGCGCGCCCGACCGACGAAGCGATGTCGAGCGCCGTGGTGCCGTATGACCCTTCCTGCTCGGCGGCGATTTCGCCGGCAAGGCCGTGGATGTAGACGCCGGCCACTGCGGCGGCCTGCGGTTTGTAGCCCTGGCCGAGCAGACCGGTGATGATGCCGGTGAGCACGTCGCCGGCTCCGGCGGTGGCCATGGCGGGGGTGCCGGTGGAGTTGAAGAACACCAGACCGTCGGGGCAGACGGTGGCGGTGTAGTGGCCTTTGAGCACGATGATGAGGCGATACTTGTGGCTCATCTCGATGGCCTTGAGCAGTCGGGCCTCGGCCGAGGGCTGCACGCCGAAGATGCGGTCGAACTCGCCGGCGTGGGGGGTGAGGACGCTGCCCGGGGGCACGTGGTCGATGAGACGCGGCACGCGCGCCAGAATGTTGAGAGCGTCGGCGTCGATGACCATCGGGCGCTTCTGACTCTTGATGAGAGTCTCGAGAGCGGCCTGGGTGGCGTCGTTGATGCCGATGCCGGGGCCGACACCGATGGCCGTGTAAGACTGGCGCATGGTCATGTCGGCTATGACGATGTCAGAGCGGTCGGCCTCGAAGAGGGCTTCGGGGGCGCGGCTCTGAATGATGTCAAAACCGCAGCGGGCCGAGTGGAGGGTGAGCTTGCCAATGCCGGCGCGGAGCGCGCCGCGGGCGGCGAGCAGGGCGGCTCCCATCATGCCGTAGCAGCCGGCAAAGATGATGGCGTGGCCGAAGTCGGCTTTCGAACTGAAGGGCGGGCGGGGGCGCAGCACGTCGGCCACGTCCTTGCGCTCGACGTAGTAGAATTTCGAGGGGGTGTCGGCAATGGCTTTCTTCGAGAGACCGATGTCGAGACACTTCCATGTGCCCACCATCGCGTCGTTGTCGGCAAGGAAGAACGACAGACGGGGGAATTGCACGCAGAGTGTCAGATGAGCGTGGACAACGTTACGCGCCAGGATGCGCGAGTTCCAGTCGCCGAACAGGCCCGAGGGCACGTCGATAGAGATGACCGTCGCGCCGCTCTCTGAGATGTTGCGGGCGAGGGTCATGAAGCCGCCAGTCAGGGGGTCGCGGAGTCCCGACCCGAACAGACCGTCGATGACGAGATGCGTGGGCAGAAGGTAGGGGATTTCGGCGCGGTCGATGACCTCGACCAGCTCCACCTTGAGTCCCGACGACAGAAGTTCCATCTTGGCTGCATGACAGTCGCGCGACAACGAATTGCCGTTGAAGTTAAACAGCATGATGTGAGGGTTAAACCCGGCCTCGATGAGCAGTTTGGCCACGATGAGAGCGTCGGCACCGTTGTTGCCCGAGCCGGCGAAAATCACCGTAGGCTTCGAGGGCGACCATCGGGCCAGAATTTCGCTCACCACGCCTTCGGCAACGCGGTGAATCAGCTCCATTGAGCTAACTCCTTCCTGCTCAATGGTGTAGCGGTCTATTGCACGTATCTGTTCGGTTGTAAAAATCTTCATTTCTGTCAAGCGGATAAAACCGCATGCAAATGTACCAATTTTTTTCGTGATAACAAAGTTTTTATTTTTTATTAATGAGGCATCGCCCCCGGGCGCCCCCTGTCCGGCACTCCGCCCCGATGTGGTTTCCTCGAGCGAAAAGTGGGAGGCGGAAAGGCGAGCGACGCGCCGCGCAGGCCCTCGATGAAAACCTTGCCCGGTAGCCATGCCGGCGTCGGCGCGGAAGCGAAAAATCGCGTCGCGACCAAGTCAGAGGAAGCGTAGGCGGGGAGGGGAGTTGTTAAAATTTTAATTTTTACCGTGAAAAATTTGGAAACTGAGAAAAAATGTATTACATTTGTAGCGCAAAAAATCTGACGGCTCTTGCAGCCCCTTGGAGAAGGGACTTTGCCGGGAGTTTTCAGGTTGATGCCATTGCTCTTCGCGTAAGAAATCAGGCGGGAGCAGTGTAGAGAGAAATATATTGCTTACACCGGAAATTATCGGTTCTTTCCCACAGTTCGCACTCCCTTCGGGCCGCTTGCCTCTCTTTCCGTCTATTTTAAACGGCAGCGCGAGGATGGTGTGAAAATCAGAAAAAATCAAGGTCGCTGCGGCGACGCCATACTGACGTATGGCGTAATAACACCTATAATATTATAGGTGCGAGCCTCCCGAGGGAGGCGATGCCCCGCCGGCTCAATGACGGCACACAGTGTCGCCCGTCGTTGTCAGCCCGATCACAAAGACAATACGTTTGAGCTCTACCTGCTGCCCCTTTCGCCCACTCACCGAGCGATTGAGGCAATTTTTGTTTTCATCCATAAGAGCCGGCCTGCGAGGGCGCCGACATCTCCTCTCGCTGCCGCCCGACAACTATCCACGAAATTATTAAATTATATCATACTCATCTTTTCCACCAACTTAACATTGTAGTTGCATGAAAAACAACTGTCAACCATCAGGCCGGAAATCATGGCTCGTCAGCTTGCTGCTGATGCTGTTTGCCTTTCCGGCTATCGCGCAGAACGTTACGGTGAAAGGCACCGTGATAGATGTTGAGGGCGAACCCCTCATCGGCGCAAGTGTCATCGTTCAGGGCCAGACAATGGGCGTGGCCACTGACTTCGACGGAAATTACACCATCTCGGCGCCGAGCGACGGCGTGCTCGTGTTCTCCTACGTAGGCCACAAGACCGTCGAAGAGGCTGTCAACGGACGCACCCAGATTGACGTCACCCTCCACCCCGACTCGGAGGTGCTCGACGAAGTAGTGGTCGTCGGCTACGGTAAGGTCAAGAAATCAGATGCCACCGGAGCCGTCGCCGTCATCAAACCCAACGAAGTAGAGGCCGGTCTGGCCACTTCGGCCCAGGACCTCCTCGTGGGCGCTTCGCCCGGCGTGGTTGTCACCACCGACGGTTCGCCTCAAGGCGGCGCAGCCATCACCATCCGCGGCGGCGCGTCGATTTCGGCCTCCAACGACCCCCTCATCGTCATCGACGGTGTGCCCATGAGCACCAAGGGCGTCTATGGCGCTTCAAACCCCCTGTCGCTCGTCTCGCCTGACAACGTCGAGTCGATGACCATCCTCAAGGACGCTTCTGCAACTGCAATCTATGGTTCGCGCGCATCAAACGGCGTCATCATCATCACCACCAAGAAAGGCACCTCGGGCAAGCCGCAAATCAACTTCACGGCCAACGCCTACATCAACACCCCCCGCAAGTATCTCGACGTGATGAGCGCCGGCGAATTCCGCGACTTCATCACCGACTACTATGGCGCAGACTCGCGTCAGGCCGCACAGCTCGGCACCTATAACACCGACTGGCAGAAAGAGGCCACCCGCACCACCGTGTCGTCTGACTACAACCTCTCGGTAGGCGGCACCGCCGGTTTCCTCCCCTACCGCGTCGGCGTCAGCTACACCAACAACAACGGTATCATCAACCGCACGTCGATGGACCGCGTCACCGCTTCAATCAGCCTCAACCCGACCTTCTTCAACGGCGACCTCAAGGTCAACGCCAACGTCAAAGGTTCGTACGTGAAAAACCAGTATGCCGACAACACCCTCGGCTCGTGCGCCGCGATGAACCCCACCATCCCCGTACGCGACTTTGAAAACGGCTCGCCCATCTTCGACTACTGGACCTCTTACAACGCCGCCGGCGAAGTGCTCGGCCCCGACGCCACCGGCCAGCAGCTCAACACCGCCACCGCGCCCATCAACCCCATCGCGCAGATTTACGGCAAAAACTCGCAGGGCAAAGCCTGGCAGTCAATCGGCAACCTTCAGCTCAACTACACCTTCCCCTTCCTGCGTGAGCTCACCGCCGACCTCAACCTGGCCTACGACATCCAGAAAGGCACATGGGACGGCGGCAACCTGCCCTACACCCCCATGGCATGGGCCGGAGGCTATCAGGTTCGCGTGCCCGACACCGACAACCCCGGCCAAACCAAGGTTGAAACCGTCAAGGACGGCGGCACCATGGCCACCCACCAGTGGCAGCGCCGCACCAACCTCCTGCTCGACTTCGTGCTCAACTACAACAAATACTTCGACGTCATCAAGACCCAGCTCGACGTGACCGGCGGCTACTCCTGGCAGAAATTCCAGAACAAAGGCACCGAGTACAGCTACGTCAGCTACGTCGGCGAGGGCGGCAACCCCGACTACATCGGCACACAGCCCAACCCCTCCAACCAGTTCATCACTCCCCATCAGCTCGTGTCGTTCTTCGGCCGTGCCAACTTCGTGTTCCTCGACAAGTATCTGCTGACCGCCACCGTGCGTCGCGACGGCACCAGCCGCTTCTCGAAAGACCACCGCTGGGGCACATTCCCCGCCGTGGCACTCGGCTGGAAAATCCTCGATGAAAACTTCATGGAAGGTGCCCGCGGCTGGATGAACGAACTCAAAATCCGCGCCGGCTACGGTGTCACCGGTCAGCAGGACCTCAACGACGACTACTTCCCCTACCTGCCCGTCTATAACGTCTGGACCGGTTCGGGCGCCATCTATCCCGCGCTCCTCCCCGGCGGAAGCCCCGTCTATCCCGTGGCACCCGAAGGCTACAACACCGAAATCAAGTGGGAGGAAACCCACACCTGGAACGGCGGTATCGACTTCGGCTTCATGAACAACCGCATCGCGGGTAGCTTCGAAGTCTACAAGCGCAGGACCAAAGACCTCCTCTTCCGCACCTCCTATCCCGCCGGCTCCAACCTCTCGAACAAGGGCAACATGAACATCGGCGACCTCGAAAACATCGGTATCGAGTTTAACATCACCGCCCGCCCCATCGTGACCCGCGACTTCACGTGGACCACCTCGTATAACATCGGTTGGAACAAGAACAAAATCACCCGTCTGGCCGACGGCGCCGACACCACCTTCGGCGACGCCCTCAACGACCTCAAGGCCCAGAAGCATGCACAGGGCTACGCTGCAGGCTCGTTCTACGTCTACGAGCAGGTCTACAACGCCGACGGCACCCCCCTTGAAGGCGTCTTCGTCGACCGCAACGGCGACGGCGAAATCAACGAGGCCGACAAGTACTTCTATCACAGCCCCGCACCCAAAGTCACCATGACCTGGAACAACTCGTTCAACTACAAGAACTGGGACTTCGGCTTCGTGCTTCGCGCCAATATCGGCAACTGGCTCTACAACTCCAACATGGCCGGAGCATCGGGCATCGCCGCCAATGACGCTCTGCCTCTGAGCAACCTCATGAAGGACGTCTACCTCTTCCGCAACAAGATGACCGACGAAACCGTGCTGAGCGACTACTTCGTGCAGAACGCATCGTTCATCCGCTGCGACAACATCACCGTAGGCTACACCTGGCACAACCTCCTGGCCGAGAAGCTCCGTCTGCGTCTCTACGGCGCCGTCCAGAACCCCTTCGTCATCACCAAGTACAAAGGCATGGACCCCGAAGTGAGCGGCGGCATCGACAGCGGCGTCTACCCCCGCCCCGTCACCTTCAGCCTCGGTCTCGTGGCCACCTTCTAATCAACACCCCTTCCAGCTCTCTCCCTACTAACATCAAGAATTCCATTTTTCAAACATGAAATTTTCGAAATATATCATAGCGGGCGGCTTAGCCCTCGCACTGGGGCTCTCATCATGCGTCGACGACCTCAATGTCGACCCCGAAAACCCCACCACCAAGACCGAGCTCACCACTCAGGCCGACTATCTGGGCGTCCTTGCCCGCGCCTACGGCGGTCTGCTCTTCGAGGGCGGTGTTGACGTCAACGACGGCGGTCGCGCTGTCTACACCCGTCTGCTCTGGAACCTCCAGGAGCTTCCCACCGACGAGACCATCATCGGCGACAACTGGACCGACGCCGGTATCCCCGAAGTCAAGAACTGCGTCTCGGGTCCCGACTGCGCCATGCTCTACGAAGCCTTCTCGCGCTTCAACTATCAGATAGCTCTCTGCAACGAATTCCTCCGCGTCATCGACAAAGGCTCCGAGTTCTTCACCGCCGACCAGATTAAGGAATTCAAGGCCGAAGTGCGCACCCTGCGCGCCCTCTCCTACTACCACATCATCGACATCTTCGGCAAAGGCCCGTGGGTGACCGAGGAATCGGCCGTAGGCGCCATCCCTCCCACCTACACCCGCAAGGAGCTCTTCGATGCCGTCACCGCCGACCTGGCCGACGCAATCCCCGACCTCGTGCCCGCCTCGCGTCAGATTTACGGCCGCCTCTCGGCCGAAGCCGGCAAGATGCTCCTCGCCAAGCTCTATCTCAACGCCGAGGTCTACACCGGCACCCCCATGTGGAAAGAAGCCGCCGACCTCTGCACCCAGATAGCAAACTCGATAGCCTGGAACCCCTCTATCGAGTACAAATATCTCTTCTGCGCCACCAACGACAAGTATGTAGGCAACAACGAAATCATCTGGGCCGTGCCTCAGGACGCCAACTCGATGACCACCTACGGCGGCACCACCTATCTGGCTGTCGGCGCCTACAACTCGAAGGTAGACTGTCTGCCCTTCGGCTGCGCAGGCGACCAGTGGGCCGGCCCCCGCGTGCTCTCCAACCTCTCGAAGGCACTCGCCCCCACCGACAAGCGCCGTCTCATCTTCGAGGGCAAGCTCCACGAGGAAGTGCTCCCCGAAGACCTCGCCGACTGGACCGAGGATGGCGGCGGCTACATGTGTGTCAAGTATGTCTACACCCCCGAGACCAACTATGACAACGCCGGAGGCCTCAACACCGCCGTCACCGCATTCAACTCTACCGACTTCCCCCTCTTCCGTCTGGCCGACGTCTATCTGATGCTCGCCGAATGTGAAGCCCACGGCATCGCCTGCAGCGGCTACGACTACTTCAACAAGGTGCGTCTGCGCGCCGGTCTGCCCGCCATCGGTCAGCCCTCGCTCGACCAGATACTCGAAGAGCGTATGCGCGAACTCTACTGGGAAGGCCACCGTCGCTCCGACCTCATCCGCTTCGGCAAATTCGCAGGCAGCTCCTACCTCTGGGAGTGGAAGGGCGGCTCGTTCGAAGGCGCTTCTATCCCCGACTATCGCAAACTCTACGCAATCCCCGTGCAGTTTGAGGCCACACTGGGTCAGAACCCCGGCTATCCCTCTACTGTCGCCACCCAAAACTAAGTCAACACCCCACACACCATTAGAACTTACGTAGCATTTCAATATGAAAAAGCTTTATATATTCGGAATGATGGCGATGGCCTGCGCGGGCTTCACATCCTGCGAGGCAGACGACTCGCCCGTCATCAGCGAGCCCACGGAGTTTGTGCTCAACACCCCTCCCTTTGCCGAGCAGCTCTATGAACTCACCCCGGGCGGCGTGCTCGAAGTGACCTGCTCGCAGCCCAACTACGGACTGACCCTCGCGCCCACCTACACCGTCGAGGTGTCGATGCTCGAAGACTTCGGCGCATCGCTTCCCGCCCCCGAGGAGGGAGAAGCACCCTACGCCGTGGCCATCCAGCACCCCAACCCCCATTCGGCAGTCATCGAGCTCCCCGAGGATAAGATAGCCGAGGCCATCTGTGCCATGCGCGGCATCACCTCGGCCGAAGACTACACCGAAATTCCCCCTCACCCCCTCTACATCCGCGCCACGGCCGCCGTCAACGACCAGGCCATCACGCGCATCACCTCGAACACCATCAAGCTCGACCAGGTGAAGGGCTATTCGGCATTCTCTGTCAAGACCTATGACATCCTCTACAACCCCGGCGACGCCAATGGCTGGAACTTCGGCAGTGCCCAGCAGCTCATCGGCACCGGTGCAGGCAAATATCACGGATTCCTCTACCTCAAGGGCGGATTCAAGTTTACCAACGCCGACAACTGGAACGGCACCAACTACGGCGATGCCGGCGCGGGAGCCCTCTCTACCGACGGCGGCGCAGGCAACCTCCAGTGTCCCGCCGAAGGCGAAGGCCTCTACTACGTTGTGGTAGACACCGAGGCTCTCACCTACACCACTACCTACGTCAGCAGCGTAGGCCTCGTGGGCGACTTCCAGGGCTGGAACGTAGAATCGCCCTTCGCGATGACTTCAGACAACAACATCGTCTGGAAGGCCACGGCATCCTTCTCGGGCGGCGGCTTCAAGTTTGTCTTCAACGGCCCCACAACCGCGTGGTCGCTCAACCTCGGAGGCACCTTCGAAGAAATCGTGTTTGACGGCGACAACCTGCCCGACGAGGCCGGCGAGCACACCGTGACACTCGACCTGAGCAAGATACCCTACACTGCCACCTTCGAGTAATCCCCCCGTTTCATCTCACGGCGAGCCGGAGCCCCAGCCCCGAGCCACGGCTCCGGCGCGCCACATCAATCCATCACTCAGAATCTCCACACAATGAAATACAACGTATTATTCGGTCTGGCAGCCCTCGCGCTCGGTTTCACCGCCTGCGACGACATCGAGGAGAGCGACAGCCTGCCCCAGTCTAATCCGCAGCTTGAGATGGTCAAGGCTTCGAGCGTAGAGGTCACCAAGAGCGATGCCGCAGGAGCCGTCATCAACCTCTGGGATGCCAACGTAGCCGACACCCCCGTCAGCATTGCCACCGTGGCCGCCACCGAAGAGTGGCCCGAAGGCTTCAGCCCCGTGGTCACCTCCATGCAGGTGTCTACCACCGAGGGCTTCGACTCCTATGCCTCAGTCGAGGCCGTCACCACCGATGAGGGCGTCGTCACCGTAGAGTCATATCTCTGGGACGAAGTGATAAAGAACGCCGTCGGCCGTAACCCCGCCGATGTCACCTGCTATCTGCGCTTCCCCGTGCTTGCCGTCAGCGAAGACGGAAAGCAGAGCGTGCGCATGGGTGGCGAAAACACCTACTACGGCAACTTCGCCGTCAAGGTGACCCCCTTCAACCTCTTCGACCACGTGATTGAAGACCACTACTATCTCATCACCAGCGCCAACAACTTCGACATCGCCCGCGCCATCCCCCTCGTCCATAACGGACAGGCCAACGTCTACGACGACCCTGTTTTCACCGTCTCGATTCCCGTGGAAAACGCAGGCCTGCAGTGGGCTGTGATTCCCGAGTCGACCAAAGCCGCCGGCAAGTTTGGCGAAGCCTACGGTGTTGACCCCGCTACCGGCAACCTCGTTCTCGTTCCCGCAGGCCAACCCATCCCCTACGGCGAAATCAACGAGACCGGTCACTTCGACTTCACCTTCAACATGGAGACCCTCGCGGCCGACGTGAAAGGCGGTGCCACTACACTCTGGACACCCGGTGACAGTAACGGTTGGAATCAGGACGCCTCGCAGACCCTCCTCACAACCGACTACGTGCACTACACCGGCTACGCCCACCTCTCGGGAGGCTTCAAATTTACTACCCAAGCCGACTGGAGCGGCACTAACTATGGTCAAGGCGACTCAGGTGTTCTCTCTACCGACCCCCTCGCCCCCAACCTCGACGCTCCCGCCAACGCCCTCTACTGGGTTGACGTCAACCTGCCCGCACTCACCTACACCCTCACCCAAATCACCACCATCGGTATGATTGGCGATGCCACCCCCAAGGGCTGGGACGGCGACACCGCACTCACTCCTTCGGCCGACTTCCTGACATGGAGCGCCACCGTGGCACTCGGCGCAGGTGAATTCAAATTCCGTGCCAACGGCGACTGGGACATCAACCTCGGCGGCGACCTCACCGACCTTGCAGCCGGCGGCTCAAACATCCCCTCGCCCGGCGAAGGCACTTACGTCATCACCCTTGACCTCTCGGCCCGTCCCTACACCGCAACCCTCACCCGTCAGTAATCTCCTCTGCCGGCTGAGACCGTAAAACCGACAAACCCCATAACGGGGGACTCAGTCTCCCGTTATTATATTTCTCTCAATGATTGCCCGCCCCGGCGGGCAATTTTTTTATCTGCCTCGAACCATAATTCATCCAGAAAAGTTGTATAATTATAGGTAAGTAAGTTCTAAAAATAGTGAACGAGTTCGTTCACTATTTATATATTTAGTCCCAGTCGTTAAGGTTGAAGATATATCTGTCAACGTCTATGATTTGAACATAGCGTTTCTTGGCGCACTGACATTCAACGCGCTGACATTCTTCCGACTCGATATGCTCAATAGAGTTCTCAGACTCTAAATCGGTTTCAAATTCTGCTACTATTTCAGACGTATTACAGGATAATCAAACTTTAATAATCGATAACTTACCACGTCATATTCATTTATGGGATCTAATATCAGGTCAGCCAATAAAAGTTACTTTCCATCGTCCCTTCTTGTTAGAGCCTGTCTTTTCGGTAGCTACCTTGTTCTGCATAAGACGACGTTGATAACGTATTGACTCGGATTTTGTCCCAAGTGCTTTGGCTATTTCTTCTATTGATGATTCAGGAGATAAAATCATCTGTTTCAAGATCAATCGTTGAATAATGGATAAATCCGGATGTGAATTTATTTGTGAAATTATCAGTGAATTGGAATTGATACTTGTGGTTAATTCGCTGTCATATTTGCTATTATCTTCGTCTTCTATCTGCGAATTTATCTGGGATTTATCTGATAATTTCACAGATAAGGGTAGTGTCAGCCACACCTCGTTGACTTCCGATTCTTCATGAATTTCGGGGCTATTGAATCCAAGAGTATTCCACGCCTTGATTATCTTCATAAAGCCAGATCCAATATTGTCACCGAATCCTATCATTCTCAGCATCTTTTGAATTGTACTATTTCGAGCCTGAGTATAATCGCCATTGTAAATACGCTCAGGTGCGATTCTTAGTGTACCGGGATTTCGTATTACTATTTTGTCGGTGCGACGGTCTATGCGCAACACACCTCCGAGTAAATAGTCACAATATGTGATGCTATTAATCATTGCTTCTCTTACAGCCTCATGGAGCGGACCCCCATCCCGTCTCACAAAGCCTTCAAGTTTACCCTCTGACGGCAGTGTAAAAAGTAATTTACGCAGAGCCAGAACAAGAAAATTATAAAGATTATGCTCCCAACGGCCGTCATCGGTGAGGCGGTCGTTCCATTTCTTGCTATCGCCCGGCTCAATATCAATCAAGTCAAGATAATCGAGTCTGAAATTCGGGAAGTTCTTGCGGATATGAATTCCTTTGCCAAACATCAAAAGTCCGGCCATAGTTATTCCCTCAATACCCTTCTGGCGGTTAATATCATAACCACCCATTTGAATAAGGAAGTCTCGGTCATTGAGTTCTTCGTAGGCATGTCCGGGATTGAGAATATTAAATGATCGCCTATATTTTTCAAGCGTTTTAACATCAATATCATCCATGCCATAATGCTCTATAATCTGAGAGTCGGCATTATCTGAACTGTCACGAAGCAATAGCGCGAGCTCCTCTTTCGTCGCCTGTCGATCTCCTTCGTGAATTCTCTTATAAGTGCCTTGTTCCAACTTCTGATTGATGTATATTGGCTTTTGACGATAGTCGGCTTCCGGAACCTTTATATAGATTACATCCTTTCCATCAACCTCAACAATTCGAACATCACTATCGACAAGCACACTACGGTTTACCTTTTGCAGATTATGCAACTGATTGAAGAAATCGGTAACAACCTTGTTTGCATCCAACACTCCGGTAATCTCAAATCTTTCGGCAAGAGGTTTCTCCTTATCCTCGCATATGCCTAACAAGATAACACCTCCACGAGTATTGGCGAAGGCAGAGTAAGTCTCCCACACCGAATCCGGCACAGATTTCTTGCACTTCTTCATTTCAAGCGTCGCGTGCTCTCCATTCTTAATTAGTTCCTTGATACGTGCAGCGGTAATTGTCATAATTTTATCCTTTATTGCTATGGTATTATGCTTTAACTTTCACGTACATAACCTCGGGGGCTGAGACTCTTGTGGAATGGATTAGTTCTTTGATGTCTATTTCAAGGAGATTAGCGATGTCTCTTAGCGTCTCCAGTGACGGCTGGGTATTGTTGGTACACCACTTTGACACGGTAGTTGGATCCTTTTCTAAATGGTCGGCAAGCCATTTATTAGTCTTCTTACGCTCTGCGAGAACTATTTTGAGTCTGTTCAAATCTTCTTTCATAGTCATATATATTGAATAGAACGCAAATTTACTTATTATTTCGCAAAACATATAATTTTTATACAAAATTCGTTCAAAGAATCTTTAAGTAAGTTCCAAAAATAAAACGATATATGTAAAGAAAAATTCTTGAACAATAAAACTCGTTCTTTTTGGATGCTTAGTGCTTGTCACTCAGTCTTTCTCGACAAGCTCGAAAGCGCTACGCGATAATGAGAGTGTATCATAATTCACAAAATCGAGAAAGCACCCACACTATAGCTATCTGTAATGGGGGTGAAATCGTCAAAAAGTGAATTATGATACACCCTCTCCTTCGTTCCGCGCACAAATCATCTCAAAAATAACATCCTTTTATCTGTTCATTGATTTTTCTTACTTACTTATTTTTTTTCAGTTACTTATGAGAACAAAAATGCAGACCTACAGTGTGAGTGAGGAGCTTAATCGCACGTTTGGTGAGCCGGGGACTGAGAGCAGGCGAAGAGCCGAGGACCAGGCTTGGGAGGAATACAATGCGCAGATTCTGCTTGACGCCCGCAAGGAGTCCGGTATGACCCAGTCGGAACTTGCCGAGAAAATCGGCGCTGACAAGAGCTATATCTCAAGGGTAGAAAGAGGTCTCACAATTCCCTCGATTTCTACATTCTACCGTATGGTCTCGGCTATGGGGTTGACGGTGGAACTGAGATAAGGCCGGGCGAGTGGTGTCAATAAAACATAAAGATGGTGGGATTATGAATTCTTTTTATTATCTTTGCAGAAAATTCCCAAAAGATAATGTCTACCACACTCACACAAACTTCATTCAACTTTCCCGGACAGACGGCAGTCTATCACGGCAAGGTGCGCGATGTCTACACGATTTCCGACTCTCTGATGGTCATGGTGGCCACCGACCGCATCTCGGCTTTCGACGTAATCCTTCCCGAAGGTATCCCTTACAAGGGTCAGGCACTCAATCAGATTGCGGCTTACATGCTCGACGCAACGGCCGACATCGTGCCCAACTGGAAACTGGCCGTTCCCGACCCGATGGTGACCGTAGGCTACAAGTGTGAAGGCCTTCGCCTCGAAATGATTATCCGCGGCTATCTGGCCGGCTCGGCATGGCGCGAATACAAGGCCGGTATGCGCGAGCTCTGCGGTGTGAAGCTTCCCGAAGGAATGGTAGAAAACCAGGCTTTCCCCGAACCCATCATCACCCCGACCACCAAGGCCGACGCCGGCCACGACGAAAACATCTCGCGCGAGGAGGCTATCGCGCAGGGCATCGTGACTGCCGAGCAGTTTGACACCATGGCCGCCTATACCCGCGCGCTCTTCAAGAAGGGCAGCGAGATGGCAGCCGAGAAGGGACTGATTCTCGTGGATACGAAGTATGAATTCGGTCTGCTCGACGGCAAGGTGATTCTCATCGACGAAATCCACACCCCCGACTCGTCGCGCTACTTCTATGCCGAAGGCTACGAGGAGCGTCTTCGCGCCGGCGAGCCCCAGCGTCAGCTCTCGAAGGAGTTTGTGCGCGAATGGCTCATGGCCAACGGCTTCATGGGCAAGGAGGGACAGACCGTGCCCGAAATGACTCCCGAGTTTGTGGCTCAGGTGTCTGACCGCTACATCGAGCTCTACGAGCACATCACGGGTCAGAAATTCGTGCCCGCTCCCGAAGGCGACCTCACCGACCGCATCGCCTCAAACGTGCTGTCGTGTCTCAACGAACTCAATCCCACCGCCGCAACCCCTATCCCCGGCGTATAACGAGCGTGGCAGAAGACGTAGAAAAAATCACCCCCTTTGCCGACGACGCGCGAGGCAAGACGGAGCAGGTCAGAGAGATGTTTGACAGCATCGCTCCCGACTACGACCTGATGAACCGCGCGATGACCTTCGGCATCGACCGCCTCTGGCGCCGCAAGGCTGTAGGGATGCTGGGCCGCGTGAAGCATGACGATATCCTCGACATCGCCACCGGCACCGGCGACCTGGCCATCGCGCTGGCACGCCGGCTGAAGCCCCGCGCTGTGACAGGCATCGACCTTTCGGCCGGAATGGTGGAAATCGGCCGCCGCAAGGTCGACGAGGCAGGGCTGGCCGGAGTGGTGACGCTCGGCATCGCCGACTGTCTGGCTCTCCCGTTTGCCGACGCGTCGTTTGACGCCGTCACGTGTGCCTACGGTGTGAGAAACTTCTCCGACCTCGCGGCCGGGCTGCGTGAGATGCATCGTGTGCTCCGCCCCGGGGGCATGGTGATGATACTCGAACTCTCCACGCCGACGGGTCGACTGGTGCGCCCTCTCTACGACTTCTATGCCGGGCGCTTCATCCCGGCGCTCGGACGCATGGTGTCGGGCTCCGACGCGGCCTATTCCTATCTGCCGGCCTCGATAGCCGCCGTGCCGCAGCGCGCGGCTATGGAAGCCCTCATGGCCGAGGCGGGGTTTGAAGCGGCCGCCACGCGGCAGCTGACATTCGGCACCTGCTGCATCTATACCGGACGCAAACCGTCCGCCACCGACTGACAATTTTTTTCAACCAACAGGCGGCTGCGGCCCGCAGCATCGCGAGCCTCCCGCCGCCCAAATCTCTCAACTCCCATTATGGCAAACAACAACAATCCCCAGAACCAGAATCAGATTCAAATCGAGCTGACCCCCGAAGTGGCACGCGGCATCTACTCCAACCTCGCCGTAATCTCGCACGGTCCCAACGAAGTGGTGCTCGACTTCATCTCGCTCACCCCCAACATGCCCAAGGCCACCGTGCAGAGCCGCATCATCATGACTCCCGAGAACGCCAAGAACCTCCTGGGCGCCCTCGCCGACAACATCAAGAAGTATGAGGCCACCTTCGGCGAAATCCGTCCCAAGCGCCCCATCCAGGCTCAGCAGGCTCAGAACGAAATCCCCAACCCCTTCATCATGGGTGGCAACGCCTAATTCCTAATTAAGGTAACTCAACCTCTAAGCAGTGGCGCGCCGGCCAAGCGCCGGAGCGCCACTGCGCTTTAAGTAAGTTCGAAAAATAAAACGATATATGTAAAGAAAAATTCTTGAACAGTAAAACTCGTTCTTTTTGAATGCTTTGAGTCTTTCGTTCAGGCGCATAGCTCGCTATGCTTCTTCGCTCAAGCCCGAAATCATCTCAAAAATACTTCCGTTTATCTGTTCATTTATTTTTCTCACTTACTTAAATCCCCTTTTTCCCATGCTCACAATCTACAACACCCTCACCAGGACCAAGCAACCCTTCAAGCCCCTCCACGAAGGCCGTGTGGGCATGTATGTCTGTGGTCCTACCGTCTATGGCGACGGCCATCTGGGTCATGCCCGCCCCGCCATCACTTTCGACATCCTCTTCCGCTATCTGAAGCACCTCGGCTACAAGGTGCGCTACGTGCGCAACATCACCGACGTCGGCCATCTCGAGCACGACGCCGACGAGGGCGAGGACAAAATTGCCAAGAAGGCACGCCTCGAACAGCTCGAACCGATGGAAGTGGTGCAGCACTATCTGACGCGCTACCACAAAGCCATGGAGGCCCTCGGTGTGCTCCCCCCTTCAATCGAGCCCCACGCCTCAGGCCACATCATCGAACAGATAGAATATATCAAAAAGATACTCGACGCAGGCTATGCCTACGTCTCCGAAGGGTCGGTCTACTTCGACGTGCCCAAGTTTAACGCCGAGCATCCCTACGGCAAGCTCTCAGGTCGCAACGTCGACGAACTCCTCTCGACCACCCGCGCCCTCGACGGACAGAGCGAGAAGCGCAATCCCGCCGACTTCGCCCTCTGGAAAAAGGCTGCCCCCGAACACATCATGCACTGGCCCTCGCCATGGAGCGAAGGCTTCCCCGGCTGGCACCTCGAATGCTCCACGATGAGCGAGAAATACCTCGGCGAGACGTTCGACATCCACGGCGGAGGCATGGACCTCATGTTCCCCCACCACGAATGTGAGATAGCCCAGTCGGTGGCCCACAATGGCCACGACTCCGTGCGCTACTGGATGCACAACAACATGATTACCATCAACGGCAAGAAAATGGGCAAGTCGCTGGGCAATTTCATCACCCTCGACGAGTTCTTCAACGGCACCCACCCGCTGCTCGAACAGCCCTACTCGCCCATGACCATACGATTCTTCATCCTCCAGGCCCACTATCGCGGCACGGTAGACTTCTCTAACGAAGCCCTCCAGGCCTCCGAGAAGGCCCTCGCACGCATGCTCGAAGGCTATCGCCGCCTGCGCGAGCTCAAGCCCTCCGACAAGTCGACAATCGACGTCGCAGGCATACGCGAGAAGTGCTACGAAGCCATGGACGACGACCTCAACACCCCGGTGCTCATCGCCCACCTCTTCGACGCCCTTCGTTTGGTCAACAGCGTCAAGGACGGCAAAGCCACGGCCACGCAGGAAGACATCGACACCCTGCGCGACATCTTCGACACATTCCTCGTCGACATCCTCGGCATACGCACCGAAATCACCGATGCCGCCGACCCCGAGGCTCTCGCACCCTTCGAAGGCGCCGTCGACCTCGTGCTCGAAATGCGCTCAAAGGCAAAGGCCGACAAAGACTGGGCAACATCCGACCTGATACGCGACCGCCTCGCCGCGCTCGGATTTACCATCAAAGACACCAAAGAAGGCGCTGAATGGTCGCTCGCGAAGTGATGACCGTCCACCTCAACTTAGGCTCAAATCTCGGCGACCGCCGCGCGCTCCTCTCGGCAGGAGCAGCGGCGGTCGCTGCGGCTTTGCCCGGCAGCTGGAGCTTGTCGCAGCCTGTCGAGACCGAGCCGTGGGGCTTCGAGTCGGAGCATCCCTTTCTCAACATCGGCATGATGGGACACCTCGCCGCCCCCCTTGCCCCTGAGGCTATCCTCGACCGTCTTCAGGCCATCGAGCGCACACTCGGCACAGGCCCTCACCGTGACGCCTCAGGCCGCTACATCGACCGCGCCCTCGACATCGACATCATCTCAATCGACATCACCCCCGCCGACACACTCCCACCCACCGCCGCTGCGAGCACACCC